>NZ_JBYTAE010000082.1:0-29293 GCF_058787875.1 Hydrogenophaga sp. FW305-3-2-15-A-LB1
GCGGGTGGGTCTGTGGAAGGCGGCTTCGATGCCCGAGCTATATCTTATGTCTTACGACAGGGGCGGCGGCGATACTGCCCGTTTTTTGGGCAACACAGCGCCAAGCCCCGCAGGCACTCGCTGCGGCAAGGTTGCTCCAGCGACATCCACAAAGTTATGCACAGAAAGAAGGGACAAGTCAGGCACTGCCGGCTTTTGGCAGGCGCCGACGGTACTACGCGGCCACCACGCTCGCGTGTGCGGCGACGATCCGCCAGCGCGCGTCCAGCAGCGCCCACACGCGGGTGTATCTGAACGTGCCTTCGAAAGAATCGTTGCCATAGCGTCCAGCCAGCTGCACGCGCACCGCGACAACGGCCACATTGCCGAGCAGCCGGATGCTGCGGTCCGACGCATCGAGCGAGTCCAGCTTCAACAAGCCCGACCTGTGAACCTCAAGGTCTTCCTGCTTCGTCACGACCATGCCTTGGTGGTTCGTGAACAGCAGATCGTCCGCCAGCAGTTCGTCCAGAGCCGGAACATCGGAGGTGCGCATGGCGCGCGCCAGCCGTTCTTCGAGTTCAACAATGGCGTCGAGGTTTGCATCTTTCATGACCGCATATTAATAGGGCCTTGCCACACCATGAGTTCGAGGGGTGCAATCCCTCAGAATTGCACCCCTCTGGTCAAGCTGCAGCCAACTCGGCCACAGCGGGCGGCGCCACCTGGTAGCCATCGAACTGCATCGTGTACTGCGCACGGCCCGATGAAAGCGCGCGCAGCCCACTGATGTAGCCGAACATCTCCTTCAGCGGCACCAGCGCGTCGACCACCGTGGCCGTGCCGCGCACCTCATGCCCTCGCACCTGGCCACGGCGGCGGTGCAGATCGCCGATCACGTCGCCCAGGTATTCGGTGGGCGCGATCACCTCCACGGCCATCACCGGCTCCAGCAGATGCGGCCTGGCCTTGGCAAAGGCATCGCGCAGCGCATGGCTTGCCGCCAGCTCGAAGACCATGGCCGAGGAATCGCGCTCATGGAAAGCGCCATCGAGCAGCACGGCGCGGAAGTCCACGGCCGGGTAGCCCGAAGCCGGGCCGGCTTCGGCCGCGCGCCGGATACCCGCTTCCACCGCGGGAATGAACTCGCGGGGAATGGCACCGCCGACGATGCGGCTTTCGAACTGCACGCCCGCACCTCGCTCCAGAGGCTCCAGGCGCAGCGTGAGCTGTGCGAACTGGCCGGGGCCGCCGCTCTGCTTCTTGTGCACATGCGTCAGTTCCGCAGCCGTGGCAATGGTCTCGCGGTAGGCCACCTGAGGGCGGCCCACCACCACGCCCACGCCATAACGGTCGTGCAGCTTGTGCACGGCAACCTCCAGCTGAAGCTCGCCCATGCCGGACAGGATGGTCTGCCCCGATTCCTCGTCCTGGCGCACGCGCAGGCTCGGGTCCTCGCGCAGCATGCTCTGCAGCGCCTTGGACAGACCCTGCTGGTCGGCCTTGGTGCGCGGCTCCAGCGCCATGTGGATCACTGGCTCCGGCACGGCGATGGACTCCAGCTGCACCGGGTGCCTGGGATCGCTCAGGGTCTGGCCCGTGAGGGTGTCCTTGAAGCCGACCACCGCAGCGATCTCGCCCGCCACGAGCTCATCGCGTTCGATGCGCTTGTCGGCATGCACCTCGTAGAGGCGGGCCGCGCGCTCCATGCGCCCGGTGCTGGCGTTGAGCACCGAGTCGCCACGCCGCAACCGGCCCGCATACAGGCGCACGAAGACCATGCTGCCGTGCTCGTCGGTCACCACCTTGAACGCCAGGGCGGCCAGCGGCGCGCTGTCAAGGCCCGTGGCCGTGCCTTCGCGCTCGCCAGGCGCGGGCAGCCAGTCGACCACCGCGTCCAGCAGCGGCTCGACACCGCGATTGCGGAAGGCCGAACCCGCCAGCACCGGCACAAAGGCGCGCTTGCGCACGCCCGCACGGATGCAGCGCTGCAGCAGCTCCACCGAGGGCTCTTCGCCCCGCAGCCAGGCCTCCAGGGCCTCGTCGTCCTGTTCGACCACCGCTTCCAGCAGGCGCGCGCGGGCCGCCTGGGCCTGGGCCAGGAGGTCAGAGGGAATGGCGGCTTCCTGCACCGGTTGCGATGCATCGTCACGCTCCCACAGCAGGGCACGCATGCGCACCAGGTCCACGACGCCGCGGAACCCACCCTCGGCGCCGATGGGCAGGTGCACCGGCACGGCCTGCACACCCAGGCGCTCGCGCATCGACGCGATCACGCGTTCGAAGTTCGCACCCGTGCGGTCGAGCTTGTTGACGAAAGCGATGCGCGGCACCTCGTGCCGGTCCGCCAGGCGCCAGTTGGTTTCGGTCTGCGGCTCCACGCCAGCCACACCGTCGAGCACCACCACGGCGCCATCGAGCACGCGCAACGCGCGGCCCACCTCGATGTTGAAGTCGATGTGGCCGGGTGTGTCGATCAGGTTGATCTGCACCCCACGCCAATGCACGGTGGTGGCGGCGCTGTTGATGGTGATGCCGCGTCGGCGCTCCTCGGGGTCGAAGTCCATGTGGGCAGCGCCGTCGTGCACTTCGCCCATGCGGTGGCTCTCGCCCGTGTAGTAGAGGATGCGTTCGCTGGTCGTGGTCTTGCCCGCGTCCACATGGGCAATGATGCCGATGTTGCGGATGCCGTTGGTGTTGTTGTTGATGCGGTTCATGGTGAATCTTTCCGGACCCTTTCGAGGGTCCACATGTCAGGACGATCAAGCCGCCCCGGCATGGATTCACCGGAGCTGGCTCAGGAGGGAAGGGCTCGGCCGGACCACGGGCGCACGCGCACGCATCCCACGTTCCGGCGGGCGGAAATCGTGGCGATCAGCTTGTCGTAAGTGCGCGTGAACATGTTGGAACCTGAAAAAAACAAAACCCCGGAAGACCATGCCTGCCGGGGTTGTGGGGCCGGAAGGTCATCGCCTTCCGATTGCCGTCGAAAGGACGCAGCTAGGCAGCGAACGTGGGTTGGACAACGTTGAAATTGAACATGCGCGTATTTTCCAGGAATTGGAGTGCCCTGAGTGTCAGTAGGGCTGGAGCTGGGCAAGATGAACATGGCGCTCGATGTGCGGGGCGATCTGGCCCGGCGCAGCCTGATTCCGCTCCGATCAGGACAGAGCGCTGCTACAGTTTTTCAAGTTGAAGCCGATACGGTGAGCACCCAGTGGCACTTATCACTTCAAGATGACCAAAAAACTCCTCACCCTACTTCTTGTTCTCGCCAGCGCGACAGCTTGGGCCGAGTGCTCCATCACCGCTGAGCGCACCTCGACAGTTGTTGACGCACAGAAAAGCACGAACTGGGACGGATGGAACATCAAGAACTACGATGCCGTGTGCGCAAAGCTTGCCAAGGCCAACGCCAGATTGGTGATCGTCGGCGAGGCCGTGGTCTTGAGCAATCGGTCGATTGGCTGGGTGATGGTGGGCCTCAAAGATCGGACATCGGATATTTCCACTTTTCACTTCGCGTCAAGTCGAACGACGGTCAACGACCACGCCAGCCAGGACACCGCAAATTCGCTGCTGGTTGAATCGATGCACATGGCGGTCGACAACTGGCCGCGCCTGGACGAGGCCATTGCCGCGCTGGACAAAGCAAGAGCCACAGCGCGCAAGAAGTAGCACGTCAAATCGATGGGCGCCCATCGCCGCCCAAGCTCGAATCAAGCCATCGGCAGCACATGCCCCGTGCCCAACAAAGTGCGGCCCGACAGCAGCGCGAACTTGGTGCCATTCTTGAGCTGGGCCAGCGCCAGCTCCGGGCGCAGGAACTGCACCTCCAGCGTGCAAGGCACCTCGGGCACCGGCTCCCCATCGGTCGGCACGGCCAGGCGCGTGGTGAACCCTTCTGAGCCCACCACCAGCGCCCCATCGAAGTAACCCGCACGGATCGGCCGGCTCAGCACCGGCGTGTCGGCTGCGAGCAAGGTGAGTTCGATCCGCGCATCTGGCTTGAACACCGTGCCCGCCGCGAAACCCTGCGGCAGGTGCTTCGGCGCCTTCGCGCGCTGGATCAGCCAGCCAATGATGTTGCCGATGATCGGCAGCCACAACACCATCAGCACGGAACCCAGATCGCGCGCCAGCGAAGGCTGCGGCGCGAGCCAGCGCACCAGGCCGCCGATGAGCGCGAGCACCAGCATCATCACCGTGATGATCTGGCGGCGCTTGGAAATGGAGGAGGCGGAAGAAGGGGGAGAAGAGGGTTGGGTCATGGTGGTGCAGGATACGGCTTGCCCAGCGCCGCCAGCGCGATGGATCGAAGAAGAGTCGTCATGCCCATGCCCCCAAGGCTGGCGCGCTCGGCCCGTTCAGTCCCAGCGAAGGGAAAACGTCGCGTTGTCGAACTCGCCGCAGTCGGCGGCGGCGTCCAGCAGGCGGGCCGCGAGTTCGCGCGCCTGCTCGGCGCTGAGGGTCCATTCCGTTTCCAGCGGCGCCTTGCTGGCCTGCAGCACCACGTCATAAGGGGCATCTTTCACCTTCGCGCGGCGCGTGGACACCTTCAGCTCCGCCGACGTGCTGTGGTGAAGCGAAAACCACATGCGCTGCGTCGACACCGGTTTCGGGAAGAAGGGCATGTGCTCCGGATCGGGCGTGCACGTGGGCACCGCTGCTGATGCTGCCTGAGGGGTTGGTTTGCGGCCAAAGAGTTTCATGAGGTCACCTTTTCGTTGTCGTTCAAGCCCAGCTCACGCAGCACCGCGAGGCGGCACACGCTGGCCATGGAGCGCTGTTCGCGCTCGGCCCGCTTTTTCACATGCTCCAGCTCAAACGGGGTGAGCCGCAGCGCGATGGGGCGCGAACTGTTGACCCCGTTGGGGACGCGCTTGCGAGACGAAGAGACGAATGTGGACATGGTCGAAATGACTCCTTTCCCTGGGCTAGCATTGAGTAACGGAAAAATACACAAAAGGTGCACGTTCTGCCGAACGTGCGTTCCATAGTATCAGATTGGTTCGGAAATATGAATACTTTTGGCGGACGATTATTTGAGGAGCGGCACCGGCTACAGCTGAGCCAGACGGAATTGGCCCTGGCGATGGGGGTCACGGAGCGTTCGATCGGAAATTACGAGCGCGGGCGACGCAGTCCAGATGCGGAGCACCTATTGCGTCTCTTCGAAAAGGGGATGGACGTGTACTACGTCTTAACGGGCAAGCGCGCGTCTGAGCGGATGGATCTGAGCCCCATGCAGCGAGCCGTGCTCGACGACTTCGATTGTTGTTCACATGTGAAGCAAGTCGAGGCGGTGAGGTACATGGCGTTGCTCGCCGAGGGTGGGACGCCAAGTGTGCCGGCCAAGCAGGTCCGCAAGAAACGGACGAGAGAGGCCGAAGCCAATCGCAGTAAGAGCAGCTGAGGAGCCGAGCCAGAAAGCAGGACGGTTTTGGGAAGACATTTCCTTTCGAGCACAAGGTCGTCCAACAGATCCAAGATGCAGCAAATGAGTATCTTCACCGAGAGATTTTTGGAGGAAAGGCGTCGGCTCAAGCTGAACCAGCAAGTTTGCCGATGCCGTTGGAATCTCGAAGCGCTCGATCAGAAACTACGAGCGAGGGAGCGAGCCCCGTACGCACGGGTGCTCGTCAAGTTGGGCGAGGTCGGCGTGAACGTGTGCTACCTGCTGACTGGCAAGCGCATCTCGACGAGGCTGGGACTGGGGCCTATGCAGCGAGCCGTTCTCGACGACTCCGATCGTTGCTCTCACGAAAAGCAGATCGAGGTGGTGAGGTACATAGCACTGCTTGCTAAGGGGGCGACGCCGGGTGTGCCTGCCAAGCAGGTTCGCAAGAGCCGGACGATGGAAGCCGCAGATAAGCGCAAGAAGGTCAGCTGAGGCATCGATCCAGAAAGACCCCTGTGGCCTTCTTTTCTTTGCCGCTGCCTTTACGTACAGACCTAGAGTCGTTCGGTGGTCATAGAGCGCGGTTTGTCGATGCCCCCAGTTGCTGATCGCTAAGGCGGTGGCCGCTTTGACCGCCTGCGGCCTTCAATCTATTGAAGTTTATAAGTACAGCGGCATAGACGTTGGAAAGCTAACCGGTCGTCTACAGGCACGCTATTTGTGGTGAAAACTGTGTGAAAACGCGCACGCGTGGCAGCTTTGCCGCACCTTGGAGTTGATGATCATCAGCACTTCACGTTACATTCCGTCACTATGGAGACGCGAGTACTAAGGCCAATATGAACAAAAAATTGCATTCGCATTATCAGATTCGCTGGAAAAATTTTCGGCGATTTGAAGATACAGACTGGATTACGCTAACCCCGCTAACGATCCTGCTTGGCTCCAATAACAGCGGAAAGAGTAGTGTAATTTCGCCATTGCTTCTTCTTGCGCAAACGATGGCGTCCTCTGACTCGGAGGCACCAATTGTCCCCAGCGGACCGCTAATCGATCTTGGGAGCTACAAGGACTTTGTCCATTTGCATGACATAACTCGCGAATTATTCTTCGGGTTTCGGTTTCATGTGCATGATCGGCCCAAAGAGAGAATAAAACCAGTGGGCGCCTATGCCCCCGGGGGTGTCGAAGTTACATTCAAAGCGGGGGCGCATGCCCAAGAAATTAAGCTGCTCAAATATGTCGTTACTGACATGTTCAATCGACCATTTTTTGCCCGTACATTAAATGGTAGTCAATATGCAGTAGAGGGTGCATTAAGTAAGAAATTGCATGCCGGAGAAAAAGACGCGATTGCACGAGACACTCCTGTTAATTTTGCCTTTTCACCGACTAATTTGCTTTATCAACTGGATAAGCAAGAATTGGACGGCGATGAAGAGTCGGAAATTTCCGGATTTACACCATCGTTTTCTTCATACCTTCGGGCAGCTGGTTTTACGTATTCGTACGTTCGAGGGTTGCTTAACGGTTTGAGCTACGTTGGTCCTCTTCGTGCAAAACTGCAACGATATTATCGATTTTCGGGTGAACTTCCCATAACTGTGGGGTCGCAGGGAGAGCATGCTGCTAATCTATTCCGGCGGAAAGCCAAAGAGCTCAGCGGTCAGATCGACGAATGGGTGAAGGCCTTTGAATTCGGTGATCGGCTCCGATATCACAAAATCAACGACGATCTCTTTCAACTTCTTTTCGAAGCGGGGGAGGAGAAAACAAATGTTGCCGACGCTGGTTTCGGAGCATCTCAGGTATTGCCGTTGATCATTCAGGCTGTTGCGGCTCCAGAGGACAGCCTGACTCTTGCAGAGCAGCCTGAAATTCATCTCAACCCGAAAATTCAGTGTGTATTGGCTGACCTTTTCGTACGCATGGCAACAACCGGTCATAGAGTGGTAGTCGAAACGCACAGTGAACACCTAATTGTTAGATTGAGGAGGCTCGTGGCAGAGGGGAAAATAGATTCTAGCGATGTTAGTTTATATTTTGTAGAAAAAAATAAAGGTGTATCGACAATCCGAAAAATTGAAATCGAGGCTGATGGAGGTATCGAATTAGATGCTTGGCCCAAAGGGTTTTTTGACGATGCATTGCGCGAATCCTTTGCGTTAGCAATTGCTCAAGCGGAAGCTGCGAAAAATAAACCCGAAGTTGATTCAAGGATTTCAGGGAGATCTACTGAAAACACTCTGGCGCCACCGCACGGTGCTCGAGTGAATTCGAGAGCGGCTCCTAAAAAATTTGCCCGTAAAAGAATTGAGGGTAAATAAATGCCGCTGCTTTCAGATATAACGATCGATACGAATGTTTTAATGCATGCTTGCAATCCTAAAGAGGCTAGGTGCATTGATGCATTAAACTTTTTAAACGCATTGATTGCAGCATCTACTAAACTGGCTGTTGATCAGGGATTTAGTCTTGATTCCTCAAAAAATAGTAGCAAAATTGGGCATGAATATTTGGCCCGCTTGTCACCCCAAAGTTTTGCTGCACAAGTTGTCGCAACGATGGCGGCAAGTAAAAGAATTTCCCTTATTGAAGTTAATTTTAGTGCGGCCGATAAACGGAAGCTAAATCAAATTCTTTCTAATAAACGTGACCGAACGTTTGTTTTGGTTTGTGCTGCGTCGGAAGGAAAATCATTTGTTTCGCATGATTTTGGTGATTTTCCAGAAAAAAAGCGAAGAGAGCTTCAGGGGCATTTCGGTGTGTCAATCGTCGAGTGTTGTCAGACTACGGGTTTTTTTAGTTAAACCAGTAGAGTGATAAACGAGTACTCGTGCGCGCTCCCCCGCAGGGGGACTCCGCGCGTTCCACACGAATGGGTTTGCGAATGTGAGCCGGCGGTCGGGTTTGCGCTCCTCCGTCGAACACGCATCGCGAGGCTGCTCGCGCTGGTCAGCTATCTGCTCTAAGTCATCGCCGTTTGTGCATGCAAAAAGAAAAAAGCCCGGCCACCAACAAGGCGGACGGGCTAAAGCTGCAGATCCTCAAGGAGACAACAACAGCAACTGCTTGGAGCCACACACCGCATGGTGTCTGGCCTGGGGCCATTGTACTGTACGTTAATACAGTATTTTGCTGCAAAGTCAGGTTCAAGCCGTCGACCCCAGCTGTTCCGAAAGAAACTCCAGCACCACGCGCACCGAAGGCAGCAGGCTGCGGCGGTGCGGCACCAGCGCGGTGGTGGTGACGCGGCCCGCCGTCCAGCGCGTCAGCACGCGCACCAGTTCTCCTCGCGCCAGATGGTGCTGGCAGATGCTCTCGGGCAGGCACACGATGCCCAGCCCGGCCGTGGCCGCGTGCAGCAGCGCCACGGATTCGTCGGCCACCATGCGCGGCTGCGGCTCGGCGGTCTGCACTTCGCCTTTGCTGTTGCTCAGCGTCCAGCGCGTGGCGTCCACGCCCGTCAGCAGGGCCTGGTGCGCCGCGAGGTCGGTCGGCTGGCGCGGTGTGCCGTGCTCGCGCAGGTAGGCCGGGGCCGCGACCACCATCACCGGCTCTACTTTGAGCGTGCGCTGCACCAGGCCCGAGTCGGGCAGGGGGGCGAAGTGGCTGCGCAGCGCGATGTCGAAGCCTTCCTGCACCAGGTCCACGAACCGGTCGCTGGCGTGCAGCTGCAATTGCAGGCGGGGCCAGGTGCGGGCGAGCGTGGGCAGGTGGGGCGCCAGCTGGAACTGCACCACCGGCACGGCAGCGGTGAGCCGCACGGTGCCGCTGGGCTCGGCCAGGCGCGACTGCACCACCTGCTGCGCGCTTTCCACCTCCACCAGCGCGGCGCGTGCGTGTTGGTAGAAGTCGTGCCCGGTGTCGGTGAGGCGGAAGCTGCGCGAGTTGCGCTCGATGAGGCGCACGCCCAGGCTGGCTTCGAGCGCGGCCACGCGCTTGCTCAGGGTGGATTTCGGCACCGAGAAGCGCCGGGCCGCAGGCGCGAAGCCGCCGCTTTCCACGGCCTGGGCGAACAGGGTGAGGTCGTTCAGGTTCATGCCGCCATTGTCCACAGATGTGGACGATGCGTTGCTTTTTTCCAGTCTAGGCGGCCATCGTCCACGCCGCAAGAATGCACTCCTTCGTCAATGCAACAGGAGTTGAAACCCACCATGAAACCGATTCTTCTTTTCTACGGCGTGCCCGAGGGCTGTTCGTTTGGCGCCATCGTGGCGCTGGAGTGGAGCGGCCTGCCTTACCAGCTGTGCCGCATCCAGATGCCCGAGGTGGTGAGCAGCGAGGCCTTCAAGCGCATCAACCCGGTGGGCGAAACGCCCTCGCTGCGCACGGCCGATGGCCGCTTCGTGAGCCAGAGCATGGCCATCCTGCATCACATCGGTGCGGCGGCGGCTGCTTCCAGTGAGTTGGTGCCTGCGCAGGGCAGTGCGGCGTTCGACCGCTTCAACGAGATGCTGGCGTTCCTGAACACCGATTTCTTCGAAGCGTTCGCACCGCTCTGGTATGCGATGGAACACGGCCTGCAAGGCGAAGCGCTGCGCGCGGCGACGGCCATGGGGCGCGACAAGGTGCGCCGCGCCCATGCCGCGCTGGAGCGTTTGCTGGCCGGGCGCGACTGGCTGGTGGGCGAGCGCCGCACGGCGGCGGACGCGTATTTCCTGGGCATCGCGCGCTGGAACGATTTCCACCAGGTGCTGGACCGCCGCGACTACCCGGCGTTGAATGCCTTGTATGAGCGCCTGCAGGCCGACCCCGCCGTGCGTTTCGCGCATGGGGTGGAGCATGGGGAGGTGGTGCGCAGCACGGGGGCGTTTGCCGGGCATGTGGAGCTGCAATGAGCGGCCACAGGTCGCCTCGATGGTCCTGCCTGGGCTAGCATGTCGGGCATCGGCCAGAAGCGGTCGCGCGCTGCGCTCCGCAAGCGCTTGTCCCAACCACGTGTGGCATCCATGACCTTTACAGTCCCCGGAGCGGCTGGATACGGTGCGAACGGGAGGTGGCCATGGAAGCGGTCGCCGCGCTGACGGCCGACAACGGGCAGGTCTTCATGTCTCTGCGGCACGGCCCGATACCGGAAGGCCGAAGAATGTTTGACTTCTCTGCGGAGGACACGGTTCGGTTGGCCGCACGGCACGGGCTGCATTGCCACCACCAGGCCGAGCGCGAAGACATGCTGGGGCGGGCCGATGTCAGCTGGAGCTTCCTGGCACTGCGCCGGCTGGCCGCTTCAGCGTAGCTCAGCGGGCACGATGCGCTTGACCAGTTGCCAGCGGATCGCCTGAGGGCCCACGGTCGCGCACACCGGCCCGCCGTCTCGCGCCGTGCCGTGGATGCGGCCTTCGATGGCGCAGTTGGCGTCTCCTGCGGCGGTCTCCACCAAGGGCTGGGGGATGCCGGCCAACTTGATCTTCGCCCTTCGCTCCCAGCGTGAATCGGGTTGGCCTGCGTAGGTCCCGGAGTTCAGGTAAATGAAGCGGTCGGCCGGTGTGCCTTGCGCGAACGGGCCACGGAAGTTGAACGATCCGTCCGGCAGCGTGGGGCCGAGACTCATGGTGATGGCGAACGACACGAGCTCGGCCGTCGACGCGTAGGGCGGCAGCAAGCCATCGCGGCCGTGTTGCACCGCAAAACGGACGCCGGACGGGAACGCCGTGACGGCAAGGATGATCTGAAGTTCAGCGGTCGTTCCGTTTTTCATGGCTTCGCGGTGACGGGCTTGTGAGGGCTCTGGCGCATGCTCGCTGCAGGCCGACCGCCATCCTAGCTGAGACACGAAAAAACAAGGGCCCCATCGGGCCCTTGTTTTGGAACCTGCGCTCGCGCTCAGTCCGCCTTCAGCTTCACCGCCTGAAACACCCGCTGCAGCCGCTGCGCTTCGGCGCTGTAGAAGGCCTGTGCCTGCTTCAGGGGCATGGCGCGCGTGAGCGCCACGCCGCCGGCTTCGCGGGTGTACACACCGAACTCCGGCCCTTGCAGGGCGGTGTCGATGGCTTTGTGCACGGCGCTCACCACGTCGCTGGGCGTCTGGCGCGGCAGGAAGACGCCAGTCCACACGGTGTAGACGAAGTCTTTCAGGCTGGGGTCAACCTCGCTCAGGCGCGGCAGGCCGGCCACGGTCTTGTCGGCGGTGTGGGCCAGGGCGCGCAGCGTGCCGGCTTCGATCAGTTTGGCGGTGCTGCCGGCCATGGGCAGGAAGGCCACGTCCACCTGGCCGCCAATGAGGTCGTTCACGGCCGGTGCCAGGCCTTTGTAGGGCACGTGCATGAGCTGCTGCGTGCCGGTGAGCATCTTGAAGTGCTCGCCCATGAGGTGGTAGAGCGTGCCGCTGCCGGGCGTGGCGTAGGTCAGGGCTTTGTTGCTCGGGTTCTTGAGGTAGTCCACCAGGGCCTGCGCCGAGTTGATCTGCAGGCTGGGCCGCACCACGAGCGCGATGTTGGTGTACGAGAGCTGCGAGACGAGCACGAGGTCGTCGGGCTTGTAGCGCACGCTGGGCATGGTCAGCGGCGGCAGGATGGGCTCGGCCACCGTGGTGAGCAGCATGGTGTGGCCGTCGGCCGGCGCGGCCAGCACCTTGCCCACGCCCATGGCGCCGCCGACGCCGGCGAAGTTTTCCACGATGACGGTTTCGCCCAGGGCTTTCTGCATCAGCGGTTGCATGACGCGCGCGACCATGTCGGCCGGGCCGCCGGCGGGGAAGGGCACGACGACGGAGAGGCGGCGCGCGGGGAAGGCCCCCTGCGCATGGGCCAGTGGGGCGACGAGGGTGCCGAGGGCTGGCGCCAGGGCAGCGGCCAGCAGGGAGCGACGAGCGATCTTCTTCATGGTGTCTTGTCTCCGGTGTGATGGGGTGGTCAGGCGGCGGCCTTGGCGGGCGGCGTCGCGGGGCGGTGCTGTTTGCTCTGGTCGATGCGGTAGAGGCGCGTGGCGTTGCCGCCGAGGATGAGTTCCAGCGCGTGGTCGGGGATCTCGGGCATGTCGAGCGCGCGCGCGTGTTCGTTGATGTTCTGCACGGTCTTGTGGAAGGTCCACATGAAGGGATTCTCCGAGCCGTAGAGCAGGCGTTCCCAGGGGTTGACGCAGCCGAAGTCGTGGATGAGCTGGTAGACGGTGCGCGGATGGTAGAAGCCCAGCGCGCTGAGGTCGGCATGGAAGTTGGGGTTGCGCGCGACCACGCCCATGGCTTCGGCGGCGTAGGGGTAGCCCAGGTGGCAGATGACCACTTTCATCTTGGGGAAGCGCTGGCCCACTTCGTCGAGCAGCCAGGGCTGCTGCAGCTTCATGTCGGCGCCGCAGACGGGCGTGAAGCCCATGTGGAAATGCACCGGCACGCCGAGCGCGGAGGCGGCTTCGTACAGGGGTTCGCAGGCCTTGTCGCGCGGGTCGAAGTGCGCGTAGGTGGGGTAGAGCTTGATGCCGCGGAAGTCGTGCTCGCGCACGCAGCGCTCGAGTTCGTCGGCGGCGCCCCAGGGGTCGATGATGGGGTCGGCGCTGCAGATGCCGATGAGCCGGCCCTTGGAGGCCTTGACCTGCTGGGCCACGAATTCGTTGGGCACGTTGTAAGGGCGCTGCTCGGGCGGGAGCACGCGGTTCCAGTTGCCGGCGAGCACGCAGCACACGTCGATGCCGACTTCGTCCATCACGTGGACGAGCATCTCGCCGTCGCGGCGCTCGGACTTCACTTCGGTGCTGTGGTACCGGAAGCCACGGTCGCTCCAGTTCTTGCGCAGCTCGCTGTAGATGTGCTGCGAGACGTGAACACCCGGCTGGCCCAGGTGGATGTGGTTGTCGACGACGAACATGCGGTCTCCTGATTGATATTGGGCCGAAGTGTAGTCATCGAATAGTTCGATGTCAAACTAATAGACGAAGAATGATCGGGTGACTGCGTGCTATCCTGCCGGCTGCCCATGGCCGATTGCACCCCTCCTTCTTCTCCCGCGCTCGACGCTTACGTCGGGTACCACCTTCGAAAAGCGCACAACCAGGCGCTGCGCCGCCTGGACACGGCGCTGGGCAAGCTGCAGCTGACGACGGCCATGTATGGCGTGCTGGAGCTGTTGAGCTGCAATGTGGAGTTGCCGCAGGGCCAGCTGGCGCGCGGTGTGGGGCTGACGAACCCGTCGATGGTGCCGCTGGCGGACAAGCTGGCCGAGCGCGGCCTGATCGACCGCACGCGCCAGGAGCACGACCGCCGCACGGTGTACCTGAAGCTCACGCCCGAGGGGCGCAAGTGCTGGAGCCGCGCCGCGCGCATCGTGCGCGAGCACGAGGCGGCGCTGCGCGCCGCGCTCTCCGATGCCGAGACCGCCGAACTGATCCGGCTGCTGGGCAAGATCACCGGGGACTGAGCCCCGGTCCTGCCCCGGGGCGTTCAGGCCATTTCTGCCTCGATGGGGTTGCGCAGCACGCCCAGCGCATCCACTTCCACTTCCACCACATCGCCCGGTCGCATGTAGAGCGGCGGCTGGCGCTTGAAGCCGACGCCGCCCGGGGTGCCGGTGACGATGACGTCGCCCGCTTCGAGTTCGGTGAAGCAGCTGATATGCGCGATGAGCGAGGGGATGCTGTGGATGAGCAGGTCGGTGGTGGTGCGCTGCACTTCTTCGCCGTTGAGGCGGGTGATCAGGGTCATGACCTGATCGGGGCGGATCTCGTCGGCCGTGACCATCCAGGGGCCGAAGGCACCGGTGCGCGCGAAGTTCTTGCCGGCGGTCCATTGCGAGGTGGCGGTCTGCCAGTCGCGGATGCTGGCGTCGTTGTAGCAGGCGTAGCCGGCCACGTGCGCCCAGGCCGCGCTCTCGGCGATGCGGCGCCCCGGCTTGCCGATGATGACGGCGATCTCGCCTTCGAAGTCGAGCGCGGGCGATTCGGGCGGGATGAGCAGGGCCTGGCCGTGCCCGGCCTGCGAGTTGGCCACGCGCAGGAACAGCGTGGGCGCTTGCTGCTGCGTGACTTGCCGGCCGGTCTCGCGCACGTGGTCGGCGTAGTTGAGGCCCACGCAGACGATCTTGGCCGGCCGGCCGATCACGGGCAGGAACTCGACGGCGTCGAGCGGGATGCGCTCGGTGGCGGCGCGCGCGAGGGCGGCGGCCTTGTCAAGCAGGCCTTGCGCGATCGCGCTCTGGAGGTCGGGCGCGAGCGCGCCCAGGGCGGGGCGCAGGTCCACGAGGTGCTGGTCGTCGATCACGGCGCCGTAGGTGGCGGTGCCCTGGTGCAGGAAGCTGGCGAATTTCAAGAGAGGCCTTTGGGGTCGGGGTTCAGTTCAGGGGGATGCCGGCGGCGTCGATGGCGCGTTTCCAGTAGGTGAATTCGGCTTTCCAGAAGGTGTCCATGGCCTGGGCGCCCATGGGGTCGGGCACGGCGCCGAGTTCGGTCAGCGTGCGCACCACCTCGGGCCGCGCGCAGGCTTCCAGCGTGGCTTTTTCGAGCTGGGCGACGATGTCGCGCGGCGTGCCCGCGCGCGTGAAGACGCCGAACCAGCTGGCGTTGGAGAAACCCTTGACGCCGGCTTCAGCGAAGGTGGGCACGTCGGGCAGGGCGGGCGAGCGCTGGTCGGTGGAGACGCCCAGGGCGCGCACCTGGCCGGAGCGGATGGGGCCGATGACGCCGGTGATGTTGTCGAGCACCGCGACGATGCTGCCGCCCATGAGGTCCTGGATGGCGGCGGCCGCGCCCTTGTAGGGCACGTGTTCCATGGCGAAGTCGCCATCGCGCTTGAGCAGTTCGCCGGTGAGGTGCATCACGCTGCCGGTGCCGCCCGTGCCGTAGCTGGCGCGCTGGGGGTTGGCGCGCGCCCAGGCGGCGAACTCCTTGAAGGTGCGCACCGGAATGTCCTTGTTGATGATGAGCACGTTGGGCAGCTTGGCCACCATGGCCACGGGCTGGAAGGCGCCGATGGGGTCGTAGGTGAGCGTCTTGGCCTGGGTGATGGGCGTGAGCACGGCCGAGGTGACGATGTTGGAGAGCAGGGTGTAGCCGTCGGGTGCGGCGCGGGCCACGTCGGCCGCGCCGATGGCACCGGCCGCGCCGCCCTTGTTGTCCACCACCACGGTGCCCTTGAGCACCTCGCCAAGGTGCTTGGCGACCAGGCGGGCCACGATGTCGGTGGAGCCGCCGGCGGGATAGGGCACCACCATGCGGATGGGGCGTTCGGGGTAGCCGGCGGCGCGGGCCAGGCCACTGCCCATCAGGGCGGCCAGGGCCGTGCCGCCGGCAACAACGTGGCGGCGGGTGAGGCCATGCGGGTGGTGTGCGTTCATGGAGCTTCTCCTGTGGGGCGGTGGGGGTGGTGAGGGGTGTTCAGCGAAGCGACTGGCGCAGGTGGCGGATGCCATCGCCCTGGCGGCCGATCCAGGTGTCGTCGAGCGCGCGGGCGCGGCGGATCAGTTCCTCGAACACGCCGATGCCGCTGAGGCGGCCGAACACGTGGCCGTGGATGGAAGGGTTCAGACGCACCGCGCCGGGCTCGTGGCGCTGCACGAAGTCGAGCCAGTCGTCGAACAGCTCCAGCATCTGGCGCGGTGCGTTGCCGTAGCGGATGGCGTGCGGCGTGTCGTTCATCTCCATGCCGCCGGGGAAGGCCGCGATCTCGCGGTCGCCGAAGCGCACGAGGTAGGGCAGGTCGTCGTTCATGGTGTCGCCGTGCCATTCGTAGCCCTCTTCGGCGAGCAGGCGCGCGGTGCGCACGCTGGGCGAGGCGCGCGGGCTGATCCAGCCCACGGGGCGCACGCCGCAGGCCTGTTCCAGCAGCTCGGTGGTGCGGCGGATGTTGGCGCGTTCGGCGGCTTCGTCGAGGTAGGCCGGGATCACGTCCATGCCCCAGGAGTGCGCCACGATTTCGTGGCCTGCATCGGCGATGCGGCGCAGCGTTTCAGGGTAGCGCTCGGCGAGCACGCCGCAGACCAGCATGCTGGCCTGGATCTGCTGGCGCTCCAGCACGTCGAGGATGCGGTGGATGCCGCGCCGGATGCCGTACTCGACCCAGCCGAGCGCGTTCAGGTCGGGCGTGCCGGGCTTGAGCGGGTTGCCCATGGGGCCGAAGCCCGGCCACTGGTCGTCGGACCAGCCTTCCAGCGCGACGCGAAAGAAGATGCCGAGGCGTTGGCCGCCGGGCCAGCGGAAATCGGCGGGGGGCAGGGTTTCGATCGCACCGGCGTGCACGTCGAGTTTCTGGGGCATTCGGGGCTCCGGGTTCCAACCGCAAGGCGCCAGTGCCTTGCCTGAATGGTCCCGAGCTTACGGAGTCGACTGTGCAACCACAAACGACTTCTTTTGCACGCAGTGTTGATCTGCGCGCAACGCTGACGCACCGCTTCAGAGCGCGGCACGCCCCACTTCGGTGAGGTGCTTGAGGAAGGCCGCCGAGGCCACGGGCAGCTTGCGCTCGGAGAGCACGCAGACGTCGATGCCGCCCTGGCAGAGCAGCGCGTCGTCCAGCGGCACGCCCACCAGCTGCTCCATGGCCAGCTCGTTGCGGATGGACATGTGCGAGAGCAGGGTGATGCCGCCGCCGTTGCGCGCGAAGCCGCGCAGCACCGCGAGCGAGTTGGCTTCGAGCGCCGGCGTGATGTGGACCTTGGACATGTGGCTCTGCAAGTCGATCAGGCGGCGCACGCCGAAGCTGTTGTCGGGCAGCGCCAGGCGCTGCCCGGCGATTTGCGAGAGCGTGAGGCTCTTGCGTCGCGCCAGCGCGTGGGTCGGCGCCATCACGGCGAGCAGGGGCGCGTGCAGGTGCAGGGCCGAGTGCATCTCGGCCTTGGGCTGCAGGTTGAAGACCAGGCCGATGTCGGCCTCGCCGCTGGCGATGCCGTTCTCCACCGCGCCGGTGCCGGTGATGCGCAGCGAGAAGGTGATATTGGGGTAGGCGTCCTGGAACTGGGCGATGGCGGGGGCCAGGAAGTCCGAGGCGTAGCCCTCCACCGAGAGCAGCGAGACGTGGCCGCGGTGCAGGTTCTGCAGCGCGTCGAGCTCGGAGCGCATGCGCTCGATGCCGTTGAGCGCGTCGCGCACGTGGTTCAGGTAGACCTTGCCGGCGGCGGTCAGCACCATGCCGCGCGCGCGCCGCTCGAACAGGGTGACGCCCAGGTCTTCCTCCAGCTTCTGCAGCTCGCGGCTGAGCGCGGAGGGCGTGACGAAGAGGCGCTCGGCGGCGGCGCGGATGGAGCCGCTTTGCGCCACTTCGAGGTAGCGCAGCAGGGAGGTCTGCAGGATCATGCGGCGATTCTAGGATGTGTGTTGCGAAAATGGCAACTCATTGTTCAAAACAAATCGTTTGTTGCGACGCCAAACGGCAGGCACATTTGCGTTTCCAACGTTTTTCCGCACACAGGAGTTCCCATGACCAAACAAGTGATCTACAGCCCCAAGGTGACCCGCACGAAGGCGCCCCACGCCCACGCCGTGCGCACCGGCAACCTCGTGTTCGTCTCCGGTTGCCCGGCCTACCACGGCGAGATGCAGCTGGCCAAGGGCGACTTCACCGCGCAGATGCGCCAGTGCATGACCAACCTGCAGAACATCCTGGAAGAGGCCGGCTCGTCGCTGGCGCAGGTGGTGAAGGTCAATGTGTTCCTGGACCGCCGCGCCGACTTCGACGAGATGAACGAGATCTACCGCGAGTTCTTCGGCAACGACCCGCAGACCTGGCCGGCCCGCACCACCGTCGAGGCCCGCCTGCCGCGCAAGGATTTCCTGCTGGAAATCGAGTGCGTCGCCGAAGTGGAGTGAGACCCATGGGCAAGATCGAATCACGCCTGGCCGAGCTGGGCATCGTGCTGCCCGATGCGCCCATCATCAAGGCCAACCCGGCGCTGGTGCCCGGCGTCGCGGTGGGCAACCTGTTCTTCTGCCAGGGTGCCCTGGGGCACCACAACGGCGAGTTCCCCTACCTGGGCAAGGTGGGCGACAAGGTCTCGGTGGACGAGGCCTACCAGTCGGCCCGGCTGTGCGCGATCAACCACCTGGCCCAGGCCAAGGCCGTGCTCGGCGACCTGGACCGGATCGTGCGTGTGGTGCAGCTGCTGATCTACGTCAACGGTGCGCCCGGCTTCGAGCGCGCGCCCTACGTCTCCAACGGCGCGTCGGACCTGTTCGTGGAGGTGCTGGGCGCCGAGCGCGCGGCGATGGCGCGCGCCAGCCTGAGCGTGCCCGACCTGATCTACACGGCGCCGGTCGAGACGATCTGCACCTTCGAAATCCAACCCTGATCCCTCCCCCTCCGATACGCGCAAAGGACCACCGCCATGCAAAGACGTCATCTCATCCAAGCCCTGGGCCTCGGCAGCCTCACGTCGGCCTGGCCGGCCTTTGCCGAGGCTTTTCCTTCCCGCCCCATCACGCTGGTGAGCCCCTGGGCGGCCGGCGGCACGAACGACCTGCTGTGCCGCCTGCTGGCGCGCGAGGCCGGCGGCGTGCTGGGCCAGCCCATGGTGGTGGACAACAAGCCGGGCGCCAGCGGCGTCGTGGGCACCACGGCCGTGGCCCGCTCCAAGCCGGACGGCTACACGCTCACGCTGGGCAGCACGCCCGGTTACGCCACCGCGCCCGCGCTGTACCCGAACCTGCCCTACGACCCGCTCAAGGACTTCACGCCCATCATCGGCGTGGCGACCGTGCCCAACGTGCTGGTGGTGCCGCCCTCGCTGCCGGTGAACTCGGTGCAGGAACTCATCGCCTACATCAAGGCGCGGCCGGGCCAGGTGGCCTACGCCTCGGTGGGCAATGGCTCGACGCAGCACCTCTGCGCCAAGCTGTTCGAGCGCATGACCGGCACCGAGATGATCCACGTGCCGTACAAAGGCACGGCGCCGGCGATGCAGGACCTGCTGGCCGGCCGCGTCACGCTGGCGTTCGAGAACATGCCGCCGCTGCTGCCGCAGATCCGCAGCGGTGCCCTGAAGGCGCTGGCGGTCACCTCGTCGCAGCGCGTGGCGCAACTGCCCGACACGCCGACCCTGGCGGCCTCGGGCCTGGCCGATTTCGGCGCGTCCGTGTGGTACGCGGTCTTCGCCCCGGCCGGTGTGCCCGCGCCGATCGTGACGCAACTGCAGAACGCGTTCACGCACGCGCTGCGCCAGCCGTCGGTGACGACGCAGCTCGCGCAACTCGGCCTGACCACGCTGGCCTCGGACGCGGCGGCCACCAAGGCCTTCGTGCAGGCCGATGCCACCAAGTGGGGTGGCATCATCCGCTCGGCCGGCATCACGGCGGATTGAAGACTCAGCAGCATCAGCATCAGGAGCGGACCTCATGAATGACAAGGAACAGGCCGGCGGTCGCCTGGCGGGGCGCACCGCGCTGGTCACCGGCGCGGGCAAGGGGCTGGGCCGCGCGATCGCGCTGGGCTTTGCCGGCGCGGGGGCCGACGTGGTGCTGATGGCGCGCACGCGCGCCGACCTGGAGGCCGTGGCCCGCGAGGTCGAGGCGCTGGGCCGCCAAGCCCTGGTGGCCGTGGCCGACGCCACCGATTCGCGCCAGGTCGATGCGGTGGTGGAGCAGGCGGTGGCGCGCTTCGGCCGCATCGATGTGCTGGCCCACGCGGCCGGCGGCAGCCTGCGCAAGCCCAGCGTGGACGTGACCGACGAGGAGTGGGACGGGGTCATCTCGGCCAACCTCTCGTCCACCTTCAAGGTGTGCCGTGCCGTGGGCCGGCACATGCTGGCACAGGGCGGCGGCTCCATCATCAACCTCTCGTCCACCGCCGGCATGCGCGGCCGGGCCGGCAACGCGCCGTACTCGGCGGCCAAGGCGGCGGTCATCAACCTCTCGCGCGCGCTGGCGATGGAGTGGGCGCCGAAAGGGGTTCGCGTCAACGTGCTCGCGCCGGGGCGTTTCCTCACGCCGCTGACCGAGGCCGAGATGTCGGTGCCCGAGAAGTACGCGGCCTTCGTGCGCCAGGTGCCGCTGGGCCGCATCGGCCGGCCCGAGGAAATCCAGGACATCGCCGTGTGGCTGGCCTCGGACGCCTCGGCCTACGTGACCGGCAGCACCATCACGCTGGACGGCGGGCAGACGCTCGCCTGACCCCCGGCTTTTCCTTTTCGAATCCCGCGCCCCGGCGACCTGGCCGGGGCGGGAGCCTTCCTGTCGCTTCACCATGCCCTCCGCCCTCTCGAACATCCTCGCGCTCAAGGACTTCGCGCCGCTCGCGCAGCGCCGCCTGCCCCGGCCCATCCACGGTTATGTGGCGGGCGCGGCGGAGGACAACGTCTCGCTGCGCCGCAACCAGGACGCGATGAACGCCCATGGCTTCGTGCCGCGCGTGCTGGTGGACGTGTCGCGCCGCACGCAGCAGCAGCCGCTGTTCGGCACCACTTACGCGAGCCCCTTCGGCATCGCACCCATGGGCCTGGCCGCGCTTTCGGCCTACCGGGGCGACATCGCGCTGGCCAAGGCCGCGCGCGAGGCCGGCATTCCCGCGATCCTGAGCGGTTCGTCGCTCACGCCGCTGGAGGACGTGGCCCAGGCCGCGCCGGGCACCTGGTTCCAGGCCTACCTGCCGGGCGACGAGGCGCGCATCCTCGCGCTGCTGCAGCGCGTGCGCCGCGCGGGCTACGAGACGCTGGTGGTCACGGTGGACATTCCCGTGAGCGCCAACCGCGAGAACAACGTGCGCAACGGCTTTTCCACGCCGCTGCGGCCCAGCCTGCGGCTGGCGTGGGAAGGGGTGTCACACCCGCGCTGGCTGCTCGGCACCTTCGCGAAGACGCTGTGGCGCCACGGCATGCCGCATTTCGAGAACTCGTTCGCCGAGCGCGGCGCCCCCATTCTGTCGAGCAATGTGCTGCGCGACTTCTCGCACCGCGACCACCTGGACTGGTCGTTCGTCGAGCGCATTCGCGCCTTCTGGCCCGGGCCACTGGTGATCAAGGGCATCCTCAGCGTGGCCGATGCGGTAAAGGCCAAGGCGCTCGGGGCCGACGGCATCGTGGTTTCCAACCACGGCGGGCGCCAGCTCGACGGCGCGGTGGCGCCCATGCAGGTGCTGGCGCGCATCGTGGACGGCGTGGGCGGCATGCCGGTGATGGTGGACGGAGGCTTCCACCGCGGCTCGGACGTGCTCAAGGCGCTCGCGCTTGGGGCGCGCTTCGTCTTCGTGGGTCGGCCGTTCAACCACGCGCTGGCGGTGGCGGGCCAGCGCGGCGTGGCGCACGCCATCGAACTGTTGCGCGCCGAGATCGACCGCAACATGGCCATGCTGGGCGTCACCGGCTGCGGGCAGCTCGACCGCGATCTGCTGCTGCCCACGCCGCCCTGAACGCGCTCACTTCGTCGAGGCAGGGCGCTGGTCCACCGAGACCTTGAGGTCCTGCGCGGCCTGCAGCTGCTCGCGCAGGGCCGGCAGGTGTTTGGAGGCGAAGGCCTTGACCTCCGGGTCGCGCGATTCGAGCGCGGTTTTTTCGTACAGGGGAATCGCGCTCTTGTACGCCTCCACGCCCATCTGGTTGAGGTAGCGGCGGTCGAAGGTCTCGTCGCCCAGGCCGGCGATGATCATCTCCTTGCCCTTCTGCAGCATCGAGGGCTCGGTGGGCAGCTCCTGCTGCTTGGCGGCGGCGAGCGTGCGCAGCTCTTCGCCGACTTTGCTGTGTTCGTCGACCATGCGCTGCGCGAAGTCGCGCACCTTGGGGTTGCGCGCCTTGGTCAGGGCCAGGCGGCCGGCCGAGACCTCGGCGTGGCCGTTTTCGGCGGCCTGCTGCAGAAAGCTCTTGTCGATGGGCGCGAGGCCTTGCGCGAAGGCCGTGGTGCTCCACAGCAGGGCGGTGGTGAACGCCAGGGCGGTCAGGGGGCTTGCTCGGTGGTTCATGCGGGGGCTCCTTGAATCCGTTGGGGAGCCCGTCCACCGGCAAGTGGCATGCCCGTGCGGGCGCTGGTGGGGAGCGGGAGCGCCGTTTGCCCCTGGGAACGACCATGAGCCGCACCATTCGATTGCCTCCTTCACCCCCGCCGCCGTCCGACGGCGGGAAGGCCGATGCCAGCGAGCTGCTGGCCTCGGTGGCGGGCGAGGAAGACCCGGGCGCGGCGCTGGACGCGCCGGTGCCGCCGCCGCGCGCCCCGCTCAGCGGGCCTGCTGCCGGCGACTCACCAGGCGGGCCGCCGCCAGGTCCCAGCCGCCCCAGCCGCAGTTCTTGAAGAACACCGGGCCGCGCACCGGCCGGGGCGATGCGAGCCAGTCGGCCAGGGTGGGCACAGCGGTGACATCGATGCCCGCCTGCAGCAGGTCGCCGGCCTCGTGGTCGGCGTCGCGCGTGTCCACCACCAGCGTGCCGCGCGCGGCGAGGTCGCGGCAGACCTCGGGCGCCCACTCCACCATCTGCGGCGTGTAGGCGCCCACGGCGCTCACGAAGGCGTCGTCGCGCGGCGTGCCGCGCAGCGCCACCTGCCGGGCCGGCGTGGTGCTCACCACCAGCGGGCACTCGGCCAGCGCGGCGTCGGCATCGTCCACGCGGCGCGCGTCCAGGCCCAGCGTGCGCGCGTGGGCCACCAGCGCGTCGGCGCTGGCCGGATTGCGCGAGGCAATGCGCACCTCGCGCACGCCCAGGCCGGCGGCAAAGGCTTCCAGGTGCGCGCGGCCCTGCACGCCCGCGCCGACGATGAGCAGCGGGCCGTCGCGGCGGGGCGCGAGCAGGCGCGCGCCCAGCAGCGACACGGCGGCGGTGCGGCGCGAGGTCACGGTGGGGCCGTCGAGCAGGGCGGTGCGCTGGCCGGTGGCGACATCGAACACCACGATGTCGCCCTGGATGCTGGGCAGGCCGCGCGCGGCGTTGTCCGGGATCAGGGTGATGAGTTTGGTGATGGCCACGCGCGCGTCGACGGCGGGCATCGCGAACAGGGTGCCGCCACCGGGCAGGGCCTGCACGATGCGCGCGGGGACCGCCACCGTGGGGTCGCTCAGCAGCGCCTCGATCTCGTCGGCCAGCTCGGGGTAGGGCAGCGCGGCGGCGGTGGCGCTGGGGTTCAGGGAGGACGTCATGCCCCACATCATCGGGGATCCGACGTCCCCCGGTTCAGATCACCCGCACGCGCAGTTCGCCCAGGCCGTCGAAGCGCCCGCTCATCACGTCGCCGCGCCGCACCTCGCCCACGCCCTCGGGCGTGCCCGAGAAGATCAGGTCGCCGGGCTGAAGCTCGAACAGGCGCGAGAGCGTCGCGATGGTCTCGTCGACGTTCCAGATCAGTTGCGAGAGGTCGGCCTGCTGGCGCGTTTCGCCGTTGACGTGCAGCGAGAGCGCGCCGGTGTCGAGGTAGCCGGTGTCCTGCACGGCGTGGATGGGGCCCATGGGCGCCGAGGCGTCGAAGGCCTTGCCGGTCTCCCACGGCTGGCCGGCCTTGGCGGCGGCGCGCTGCAGGTCGCGGCGCGTCATGTCCAGGCCGATGGCGTAGCCGAAGATGTGGCGGCGCGCCTGGTCCTGCGGGATGTCGCGCCCGCCCTCGCCGATGGCGACCACGAGTTCGATCTCATGGTGGCAGTTGCTGGTTTCGCCGGGGTAGGGGAAGCGGCCTTCCTCGCCGTCGGCGACCTCGACCACCGCGTCCGCCGGCTTGCAGAAGAAGATCGGTGGCGAGCGGTCGGGGTCGTGGCCCATTTCGCGCACATGGGCTTCGTAGTTGCGGCCGACGCAGTACACGCGGCGCACCGGAAAGCGCTCGGCGCGGCCCTGGATGGCCACCGAGGTGGCGGGTGCGGGTTCGAAGGCGTATCGGGTCATCGGTCGTTCACTCCACCACGATGTTGCGTTCGCGCACGAGGGCGCCCCATTTCTCGCGGTCGGCCGCGATCACCTTGCGCATCTCGTCGGGCGTGCTCGTGGTGATGGCCGCGCCCCGGCCCACCATGGCCTTGCTCACCTCGTCGGAGCGGATGGCCTTGATGAGTTCTTCGTTCAGGCGTTTCTCGGTGGCGGGGGGCAGGCCGGCGGGCGCGATGAAGCCGAACCAGATGTTGTCCTCGAAACCGGGAATGGTCTTGCCGATGGGCGGGATGTCGGGCGCCTGCGAGGAGCTGCTGGTGCTGGTCACGCCCAGGGCGCGCAGCTTGCCGGACTGGATCATGGGCAGGGCCACGGGCAGGTTCTCGAACGCCATCTGGATGTTGCCGGCCACGAGGTCCTGCATGGCGGGCGCGCTGCCCTTGTAGGGGATGTGCATGATCTGCAGCTGCGCCGAGCGCGAGAGCAGCTCGCCGTTGAGGTGCGCGCTCGAACCGGTGCCCATGGAGCCGTACGACACCTTGTTGCCCGCCCCCTTGAGGTAGGTGATCAGTTCCTGCATGTTCTGCGCCGGCACCGAGGGGTTGACCACCAGCACGTTGGGCAGGGTGATGGCCAGGGTGAGCGGCGTGATGTCGCGCAGGGTGTCGACGTTCATGTTCTTGTACAGCGCGGGGTTCACCGTCATCACGCTGGCGGGCACCATGCCGATGACCGAGCCGTCGGGCTTGGCGCGCGCGATGCCCTGCAGGCCCAGCACGCCGTTGGCGCCCGGCCGGTTCTCGACGATCACGGGCACGCCCATGTTCTGTCCCATCACCTTGCCGGTGAGGCGGGCCAGCGTGTCCGACAGGCCGCCCGGGGGGTAGGGCACGATGATGGTGATGGGGTCGGCGGCCTGCGCCGTGCAGGTGAGGGCCGCGGCGGCCAGCGCGACGAAGTGCCGGCGGGACAAGGGCAGTTTCATGGTGTTGTCTCCTGTGGTGTCGTGGGTCGGTGAGAGGTCAGGCGGCGGCGAGCGCGGTGGCCACCGTGTGCTGGTACAGCTCGCGCTCCGAGATCTGCAGGCTGCGCTCCCAGGGCCAGCGCTGCATCGGGGGCTGGGGCGTGCGGTCCACCGCCTGCCCGCCGAGGTAGATGGCCGAGAGCTTGCTGCGGTCCTGCAGGATGCGGATGTCGGCCAGGGGATCGCCGTCGACCACCAGCAGGTCGGCGAACTTGCCGGTCTGCAGCGTGCCGGTGTTTTCGCCGTCCACGGTGATGGACGCGTTGCGCGTGCCGCAGGTGATCGCCTCCAGCGGGCTCATGCCCAGCAGGGTCACGAACAGCTCGAGCTCGCGCGCATGCCATTCGCCGTACGGCGTGACGGCAAAGCCGCTGTCCGTGCCGCACATCATGGTCACGCCATTGCGGTGCGCGTAGGTGAGGTTGGTGACGGCCTTTTCGAGGTCGCGCTTGAAGCGGTCGATGCGCGCCTGCGAGCAGCCGGCGATGTGGCCCCAGTCGGCCACGTTGGCGGTGAAGGTGAGGGCCGGACAGCAGGGGATGCCGCTCTCGGCCAGGCGGTCAGCCTGCTGCGGGTTCATGAAGTCGGCGTGCATGATCCAGTCGATGCCGGCGTCCACGCAGTCCATCACCGATTGCCCGCTGCGGGCGTGGGCGGTCACGCGGCGGCCCAGGCGATGGGCCTCCTGCACGATCACCTTGAGCTCGGCGGCGTTGAACGCCGGCACGCTGCCACCCCCTGGCGTGAGGATGGACGACTCGCCGCTGGCCGCGATCTTGATGAAGTCCACGCCGTTCTTCACCTGGTCGCGCACCTCGTTGACCATCTGGCTTTCGCCTTCGGTGAGGGCGCCCACGCCGGAGCGCGGCGTGCCCACCCACGAGGGGAAGTAGTCGGTCAGCGCCGCGTGTGTGCTGAGGTAGCGCGCGGCGGCCGAGATGCGCGGCCCGGGGAACAGGCCCGCCTTGATCGCGTTGCGCACCGCGACCGCCACGAACCAGCTGCCGCCGGGATCGCTGAACGAGGTGACGCCCGATTGCAGCACCGTGCGCGCGTGGTACACGCCACGGATCGCGCGGTACTCCGCCGAGGCGAACAGGTCCTGCTCCTCGATGCCGCGCGCCACGCCGTAGCTGATGTGGCAGTGCGCGTCGACCAGGCCGGGCATCACGGTCTTGCCGGCCGCGTTCTCGACCACCTCGGCGTCGGGGGGCAGCGGGGCGCCCGGGCCTTCGCCGGCTTCGATGTGGACGATGCGCCCGCCCTCCATCGCCAGCCAGTGCAGCGGGCGCGGCGCGGCGCCCGTGCCGTCGATCAGGGTGCCGCCCACCAGGCAGTGCCGCGCCACCATCAGCTCCAGCGCACGCCGTCGCGTGGGGTCTGGCCCGCGCGCTCGGCGAGGAAGTCGACCAGCACGGCGTTGAAGTCGTCCGCGCGTTCGTAGTAGGCGGTGTGCGCGGCGTCGGCCAGCAGGGCCAGGCGGCTGTGGGGCAGCAGGGCCCGCACCTTCTCGCCCACGGCCGGGGGCACGGTCTTGTCCTGCTCACCCCAGACCAGCAGCACGGGGAATGGGGCGCGCGCGAGCTGCTCGCCCACGACTTCCTTGTCCAGGTCGGTGGCGATGTACTGGCCGAGCGTGGCGAACGATTCGAGCGCGCCGGGCGAGTTGTTGATGCGCCATTCCTCTTCGAGCATCTCGGGCGTGACGAGCGCCGGGTCGAAGATCACGCGCTGCATCTTGGTGGCCACGCCGTCGCGGGTCTGGTTGTTGGCGCCGGCCTGGATGCGGCCGCGCGCCTCGTCGCCGATGGGCACCAGGCCCATGCTGCCCACCAGGGCGATGGCGCGCACGCGCTCGGGCTGTTCGCAGGCGTAGGACGCGACCACGTGCCCGCCGAGCGAGGTGCCCACGATGACGGGTTTCGCCGCGCCGATGGCGTCGATGAACCCGGCCAGGAAGGCGCGGTACGCCGGCACGGAGCACGCGACGCCCGGCCCCTTGGAGGCAAACCCATGGCCGGGCAGGTCCATGGCGTACACGTGGAAACCGGCGGCGGCGAGCGCGTCGACGTTGCGCACCCAGCGGTCGGCGCGGCCGCCGGTGCCATGCACGAGCACCACGACCTGGTCGCCGCTGCCGGCCTCGAGAACACGGGTTGTGACGGCCCCCACGGCCATCGGATAGCTGATCATTCAAAACTCCTTTTATTCATTGGATGAATTACATATTCATTCCATGAGCGCCATTCTGTCGTGGGCATCGGCGCCCGTGACTAGGGCATGTACGGAAGTTGAATGAATAGCCGCCGGCGCGCTGCCGGGGCCGGGCGGATCACTCGCGCTCGAGCCGCTCGATCACCGGGCGCAGCTGCTGCGCGGCCTGCATCAGGGCCTGCCCGGCCTCGGCGCGCACCGAGAGGTCGGCGAACACCGGGGTGGCCGAGGTGCAGATCAGCACGAAGGGCGTGGTGCTGGCCGGCGAGGAGAGCGGGATGGACACGGTGGTCAGGCCGGGGAAGAACACGTCGACGTTGGTGACGTAGCCCTGCCTGGGGTATTCCGCGATGGCGGCGAGCGCCTGCTTCTCCACGCGGCGGTGCAGCGCGGGGTCGGCCTTGCGGCATTCCTGCATCACCTGCTTGCGCAGCTCCGGCTGCAGGCCGGCGAGGTAGCCCCAGCCGGTGCCCGAGCTGATGATGGGCACCTGCGAACCGGCGCGCACGTTGAGTTTGAGGAAGGCCTGCGGCGACTCCGTGCGCTGCACGTAGAGCATCGAGGTGCCCTCGCGCGTGGAGAGGCTGGCCGCGGCGTTGAAGCGCGCGGCGATTTCCTCCAGCATGGGGCGCGCGAGTTCGGCCAGTTCGAGCGTGTCGAGCGCGGAGTAGCCCAGGGTGAGGATGGCCAGGCCGGGCCGGAAGCGGGCGCCTTCCTGGTCGGCCGTGAGGTAGCCGCCGTGCTCCAGCGTCTTGCACAGGCGCCACACGGTGGGCTGCGGCAGGCCGGTCATGCGCGCGATCTCGCTGCTGCCCAGGCGTTCGCGCCCGTGGTCGAAGCAGCGCAGCACCGCCAGCCCGCGCAGCAGCGCGGTCACCAGGGGTTGCCCCGGCTTCTTGTCGCTCATCGCGTCATTTCATGCGGTAGCGGTACACCCCGTCCGCACCGGTTTCGCGCACGGCCTCGTCGCGCGCGAGCAGGTGGTTGAGGTGGGCCACGCCTTCGCCGGTGGCCATGCCCAGCAGTTCGCCGTTGCTGTCGATGGCGCGCGCGAACAGCGCACCGAACACGTCCACCGTGCGCTTGGGCGATTCGCCCAGGCTGCGGCGCAGGCGCTGCAGGCCGCGCTCGTGGCCTTGCGCCAGGCGGTCCAGCCGCGCGTGCAGGCCGCGGAAGGGCTCGCCGTGCGCGGGCAGCACCAGCAGTTCGTCGCCCAGCGTGCGGCGCAGGTGCTCGATGCTGGCGATCCAGTCGCCCAGCGGGTCGGCATCGGGTTCGGTGGGGAACACGCTCACGTTGGACGAGATGCGGGGCAGCACCTGGTCGCCCGAGACCAGCACGCCGAGGTCGTCGCTGACCAGGCAGGCGTGCTCGGGCGAGTGGCCGCGGCCGACGATGACGCGCCAGCCGTGCGCGCCGATGCGCACGGTTTCACCATCGCTCAGGCGGCGGAAGCTGTCGGGCAGCGTGTGCATGTACTTGCTGTAGCCGCCGAAGCGGGTGCGGTAGATGTCCAGCGCCTCTTCGTTCCAGCCCATCTGGCGGTAGAAGTCGATGGCGTCCTGCGGCGCTTCGCGCCCGGTGTCGGCCACCAGCGTGCGGCAGGTGAGGTACTCGAGCCGGGTCATCCACAGCCGGCACTGGAACTTGCGCGTGAGCCAGCCCGCCATGCCGACGTGGTCCGGGTGCATGTGGGTGCAGAACACGCGCGTGATGCGCGCGCCCTGCGGCGTGGCGGCCAGCGGGCCTTCGGGCGCGGTCAGCTGGCGCCAGGCGGCCAGCGCTTCGGGCGTCTTGGTGCCGGTGTCGATGACGGCCCAGCCCGTGCCCTGTTCGTCCTCGTCGGCCACGGCCCAGAGGTTGATGTGGTTGAGGGCGAACGGCAGCGGCATGCGCAGCCACAGCACACCGGGCGCGACCTCGCGCACCTGGCCGGGCGCGGGCGGCTCACCACACGGGTATTGCAGGGCGTAGGGGGTGTCGGGG
>NZ_JBYTAE010000083.1:0-29182 GCF_058787875.1 Hydrogenophaga sp. FW305-3-2-15-A-LB1
GGCCAGGGCCTTGAAGAAAAAGGGTTGGGCGCGCGAACGGCGCCGGGGGGTGGGGCTTGCTTACTTGTAGGCAATGGGCTGGCCGGCGGGGTCGCGCACCTCGGCCCAGCGGGCCTCGATCGAATCGACCACCGCCTTGGGCAGCGAGGCGTAGCCCAGCGAGGTCACCATCGGCGCGCCCTGCGTGAGGCCCCAGTGGAAGAAGCGCAGGGCCTGCGCCGCGTGGGCCACGTTGTCGGGGCGGGCGTACATCAGCACGAAGGTCGCGCCGGTGATGGGCCAGGCCTCGGGCGAGGGCTGGTGCGTGAGCATGTGCGAATGCGAGGTCTTCCAGTCCACGCCCTGGCTCGCGGCCTGGAAGGCCTCGGTGCCCGGGGCCACGTAGGCGCCCGCGGCGTTCTGCACCAGCGCGTGCGTCATGCGGGCCTGCTTCACGTAGGCGTATTCCACGTAGCCGATCGAGTTCGGCATGCGCGAGACCAGCGCGGCCACGCCGATGTTGCCGCGCCCGCCGTTGCCGACCGGCCAGCTCACCGACGTGCCCTCGCCGACGCGCGACTTCCAGTCGGCGCTGACCTTGCTCAGGTAGTTGGTGAAGATGAAGGTGGTGCCCGAACCGTCGGAGCGGAAGATCGGCGAGATGGCCGTGTCCGGCAGCGGCAGCTGCGGGTTGAGCGCCTGGATCGCCGGGTCGCTCCAGCGCGTGACCTTGCCCATGTAGATGTCGCTGAGCAGCGCGCCGGTGAGCCGCAGCTGGCCCGGTGCGATGCCGCGCAGGTTGACCACCGGCACCACGCCACCGATCAGCGTGGGGAACTGGATCTGTCCCTTGCGCGCGAGCTCGTCGTCTTTCAGCGGCGCGTCGGTGGCGCCGAAGTCGACCGTGCGCGCATCGATCTGGCGGATGCCGCCGCTGGAGCCGATGGGCTGGTAGTTGACGCGCGCGCCCTGGGCCGTCTTGTAGGCCTCGGCCCATTGTGAATAGGCGGGCGCCGGAAAGGTGGCGCCCGCGCCGGTGATCTCCTGGGCGTGGACGGCCATCCAGGGCACCGTCGCGAGAACGGTGGTCGCGAAAATCCGCTTGAAGTTGGCGTGGATGCTCATGAAACGCGAAGTGGGTGGCCTGAAGAAATCGCGAGTCTATGGACCAAGTACGTCAGATCTGTGACCGCTTCGGCGCGTTTCGATGACGCCATCGAAGCCGCGCCTGGAGCGACACGGGACTGCAATCAAAACGTCACCACACGCTTCTACGATCCGTGCTTTTCCACGATCGATCGACCATGGCTGCTCAAATTCTGATCGTCGAAGATGAGCCGCCCATCCAGGAGCTCATCTCGGTCAACCTCACGCGGGCCGGGCATGTGGTGCGCTGCGCATCGGACGCCGAACAGGCGCGCGAGATGCTGTTGCGCTGGCTGCCCGACCTGGTGTTGCTCGACTGGATGCTGCCCGGCATGTCGGGCATGGAGTTCACGCGGCTGCTGCGCTCGGAGGCGCGCACGCGCGACATTCCCATCATCATCCTGTCGGCCCGCATCGAGGAGCGCGACAAGATCGCGGGCCTGGAAGTGGGCGCGGACGACTACATCACCAAGCCCTTCTCGGCGCGCGAGCTGATCGCGCGCATCGCCGTCATCCTGCGCCGCCGCGTGCCGCAGGTCACGGCCGATGTGGTGCGCCTCTCGGGCCTGGTGCTCGACCCCTCGGCCAAGACCGTGGTGGCCGCCGGCATCCCGCTGTCGCTGGGCAGCACCGAGTTCCGCCTGCTGCACTTTCTCGTCACCCACACCGACCGGGTCTACAGCCGCTCGCAGCTGCTCGACCACGTGTGGGGGTCCGACTTCGAGGGCGACGACCGCACGGTGGACGTGCACATCAGCCGCCTGCGCAACGCGCTGCTGCCGGCCGGCCTGGACTCACTGATCCGCACGGTGCGCGGCAGCGGCTACAGCCTGTCGGTGTCGCCCTGAGACAAGTCGGTCACATGTCCGCTTTGCAACACGGCCCCCGCCTTCGCATAGTCCGTTCGGATCAAAAGCATGGCGAAGGCCGGTGGCAACCGGGCCGAATGTCGCGATGTAACCCGCGCTTCACAGAAGCTTCCTAACCTAGGTTTCAACCCGGGCCTGCACAAGGCCCTCACCGTCGCGGAGCGTGTCGTCATGTTGTCCCTCGTTGTTCCCGGCCCGCGGCGCTCGCGCGGCTTCACCTTGCTGGAGCTGCTGGTGGTGATGGTCATCATCGGCCTGCTCGCCGGCTTCGTGGGCCCGCGCTTCTTCGCGCAGATCGGCAAGTCCGAGGTGAAGACCGCGCGCGCCCAGATCGATGCGCTGGGCAAGGCGCTCGACCAGTTCCGGCTCGACGTGGGCCGTTACCCGACCAGCGAAGAAGGCCTGGCCGTGCTCAACGAGCGCCCAGGCGCGGACACGCGCTGGAGCGGCCCCTACCTGAAGAAGGGCGTGCCGCCCGATCCCTGGGGCACGCCCTATGTCTACCGCGCGCCGGGCGAGCATGGCGAGTACGACCTGCTCTCGCTGGGCAACGACCGCCAGCCCGGCGGCAGCGGCGAAGCCGAAGACATCGTGAGCTGGTGAGCGGCGTCCCATGCGCTACCTCGTGAAGTCGCTGCAGCCCGACCTGTCGATGGCCGTGAGCGCCGTCGACGCGGCCACGGCGGACGACGCGCGCCGCCAGGTGCACGCGCTGGGCCATTCGGTGGTGTCGGTCTCGCGCGAGCGCGGCTGGTCGCGCGGTGCCGCGCGCGGTGCCTCGGCCGCTTTCCCGCTGCTGCTGTTCAGCCAGGAGCTGCTCTCGCTGCTGAGCTCGGGCGTGAGCATCGTCGAGGCGGTGGAAACCCTGGCCGAGAAAGAGTCGCGCGCGCCGGTGCGCGCCGTGCTGCAACAGATCCTGCTCAGCCTGCGCGAGGGCCAGACCTTCTCGGGCGCGCTGCAGGCCCTGCCGCAGAATTTCCCGCCGCTGTACGTGGCCACCGTGCGCGCCAGCGAGCGCACCAGCAACCTGGGCGAGGCGCTGGGCCGCTACATCGCCTACGCCACGCAGCTGGAGACGCTGCGCGGCAAGCTGGTGAGCGCGGCCATCTACCCCGCCATGCTGATCGGCGTGAGCAGCCTGGTGATCCTGTTCCTGATGGGCTATGTGGTGCCGCGTTTCGCGCACATCTATGAAGACATGGGCGACCAGCTGCCCTTCATGTCGCGGCTGATGCTGCAGTGGGGCCAGGCGGTCGAACAATATTGGCCGGTGCTGCTGGGCCTGCTGGTGGCGCTGGGCGTGGCGCTGACGTCGGGCGGCGGCCGCTGGCTGGCGCAGCGCATCGCGGGGCAGCTCTGGCGCATTCCCGCCGTGGGCGAGCGCATGCGCGTGTTCCAGCTCGCGCGCCTGTACCGCACGCTGGGCATGCTGCTGCGCGGCGGCATCGCCATCGTGCCCGCGCTGGAGATGGTGGGCGGCCTGCTCTCGCCCGCGCTGCAACCACGCCTGCGGGCCGCCACCGGCCGCATCCGCGAAGGCCAGCCGATGTCGCACGCCTTCGAGGCCCAGGGCCTGAGCACGGCGGTCTCGCTGCGCATGCTGCGCGTGGGCGAGCGCACCGGCAACATGGGCGAGATGATGGAGCGCGCCGCCGCCTTCCACGACGAGGAACTCGCGCGCTGGGCGGAGTGGGCTACGCGCCTGCTGGGCCCCGCGCTCATGCTGATCATGGGCCTGGTGATCGGTGCCATCGTGGTGCTGATGTACCTGCCCATCTTCCAGCTGGCGGAGAGCGTGCAATGAACGCGCCGCACGAGCTGCCGAACTGGCTGCCCAGGCCCTATGCCGCGGCCGAGCTGCAGGGCGCGCGCCAGGCCGCGCGCACCCCAGGCCCTGGCCTGGCCGACTGGCTGGACGCGCAGGACCTCGCGCTCGGCGACCCGCTGGACCGCCTGGGCCTGAGCGCGCAGGTCGCCGTGCTGGGCATGGACGAACTGCACGCGCTGCGGCCCGCGTTCGAGCGCCTGCCGTACGGTGAAGCCCTGCAGCGCGAATGCCTGCTGATGCACGGCGATAGTGACGCGGACCTGTGCCTGGTGATCGCCAACCCCTTCGACACCGACCTGCTGGCCTGGGCCGAGGAGCGCGTGCGCCAGCCTTTGCAGCTGCGGCTGGCGCACCGCGCCGACATCGAGGCCTACCTCGCGCGCCACGAGGACGGCCTGCGCGCCATGGACAGCCTGGTGCCGATGCAGCAGGCCGCGGTGGCCGGCGAAGGCCTGGAGGACATCTCGCTGCGCAGCATCAGCGAAGACAGCAGCCCGGTGGTGCGCCTGGTCAACTCCACGCTGTACGACGCGCTCAAGGCCGGCGCCAGCGACATCCACCTGGAGACGGCGGGTGGCGGCATCACCATCAAGTACCGCATCGACGGTGTGCTCGCCAGCGTGGGCGGCATCCACGGCAGCGAAAACGCCGAGCAGGTGATCTCGCGCATCAAGGTGATGGCCGAGCTCGACATCGCCGAGCGCCGCGTGCCGCAGGACGGCCGCTTCAAGGTCGCCGCGCTGGGCCGCGCGATCGACATCCGCGTCTCCATCATGCCCAGCATCCACGGCGAGGACGCGGTGCTGCGTGTGCTCGACAAGGAGCGCCTGTCCGACCAGGTCACCGGCCTGCGGCTGGAGGCCCTGGGCTTCGACGCCGAGACCATGCGCTCGCTGCGCGCGCTCTGCCAGGAGCCCTACGGCATGCTGCTGGCCACCGGCCCGACCGGCAGCGGCAAGACCACCACGCTGTACGCGGCCATCAACGAGATCAACCACGGGCACGACAAGATCGTGACCATCGAGGACCCGGTGGAGTACCAGCTGGCCGGCGTGCTGCAGATCCCGGTCAACGAGAAGAAGGGCCTCACCTTCGCGCGCGGCCTGCGCTCCATCCTGCGGCACGACCCCGACAAGATCATGGTGGGCGAGATCCGCGACGGCGAGACCGCGCAGATCGCGGTGCAGGCCGCGCTCACCGGCCACCTGGTGCTGACCACGGTGCACGCCAACAACGTGTTCGACGTGCTGGGCCGCTTCACGCACATGGGCGTGGACCCCTACAGCCTGGTGGCGGCGCTCAACGGCATCGTGGCCCAGCGCCTGGTGCGCGTGAACTGCCCGGACTGCGCGGTGGACGACGTGCCCACGCCCGAGCTGCTGGCCGACAGCGGCCTGAGCGACGTCAGCGGCTTCCACTTCCGCGCCGGGCGCGGCTGCGCCAGCTGCCGGGGCACCGGCTTCAAGGGCCGCAAGGCGGTGGCCGAGGTGCTGCTGCTCGACGACGAGCTGCGCGAGATGATCGTCACGCGCGAGCCGGTGCGTCGCATCAAGGAAGTGGCGCACCAGAAGGGCACGCGCGTGCTGCGCGACGTCGGCCTGGACCTGGTGCGCCGGGGGGAAAGCACCTTGCAGGAGCTCAACCGTGTGGTTCGCTGAACGTCCCTTGCTGCAGGTCGCCCTGCTCGAAGACCGCCTGGTGGTCGATGGCCCGCGCCGCGACGGCACCGTCGGCACCGATCCGAAACCCCTGTCGCTGGCCGGCGCCGGCGCGGACGAACCGCTGTGGCGGCCCGCCATGGCGCGGCTGGCCGGCTGGCTGCGCGAGGAGAGCCTGCCGCGCGCGCGCCTGCACATCCACCTGAGCAGCCGCTTCGTGCGCTGGCAGCTGCTGGAGTGGCAGCCGCAGCTGACCCAGCCGCAGGAGCTGGAGGCCTATGTGCGCCTGCGCTTTCGCGCCACCTTCGGCGCGGCGGCCGACGGCTGGCGCGTGATGCACGCCGAGCCCATGCCGGGCCGCGCGGTGCCGGCCTGCGCCATCGACGAGGCCCTGGTCGCCGAGCTGCAGGCGCTGCGGTCCATCGGCGACGCGCGGGTGGTGCGCATCGCCCCCTACTTCTCGGCCGCCTTCGACCGCTGGTGCGCGCGCCTGGGCCGCCAGACCGCCTGGTTCGGCGCCGCCGAGCCGGGCAGCTTCACGCTGGGCCTGTTGCACAAGGGCGCCTGGCGCGGCCTGCGCTCGATGCGGCATCCCGACGCGGCCGATGGCGGCTGGCGCGGCGTGCTGCCCGCCATGCAGGCGCAGATCGCGCTGGCCAGCGGGCTGGCGCTGCCGCAGGACACGCCGGTGTTCCTCGCGGGCTGCGGCGCCATCCCCGGCCGGCGCGATGCGCCGGGCCTGGTCTGGCTCGCGCCCGAGGGCCGGCACGAACCCGCGCAAGGTCTGGCGCGCATGGCCTGGGGAATCTGAACCATGCAAAGGCTTCGCATCGACTTTCTCAACCGCCGCCCGCCGGCCTCGCTGCTGGGCTGGGCGCTCACGCTGGTGGGGGTGGCCAGCATGGCCGTGGCCGCGCTGGACTACGGCCAGGCGCGCGACGAACTGCAGTCCACGCTGGACCACGCCGAGCGCCAGGCGCGCGGCAGCAAGCAGCGCGCGCGAAGCGGCGCGGCACCGGCCGTGGCGCCCGAACTGGTGCGCGCCAGCGCGCGCGCCGACGCCGCGCTCACACAACCCTGGGGCCGCCTGCTGCGCGAACTCGAAACCGTGGCCGACACCCGCGTGGCCCTGCTCGGCGTGGAAGCGCAGGGCGCGGCGCGCACCCTGCGCATCACCGCCGAGGCCGCCAGCATGGCCGACGCGGTGGACTACGTCGAGCGCCTGCGCCAGTCCGCGCTGACGAAATCGGCGGTGCTCGGCTCGCACGAGTGGCGCAACGCCGAGGGCGTGGAGGTGATCCGCTTCTCGGTGGACATGGCCTGGGGAGCGCCTTCGTGAACCCCAACCTCATGGCGCATTTGCGCTTCGCCCTGCGGCGCCACGGCTGGCCCGCGCCGCTGGGTGGGCTGCTGGTGCTGCTGGCCGTGGCGCTGGCGCACTGGGGCGCCGACGGCGCGCGCGCGCAGGCCGAGGCGCTGCGCGCGTCGCTGGCCAGCGAGCGCGAGCGCGTGGCGCGCCAGCCCGACCCGGCGGCCGACCAGGCCAGCCGGCTCGAAGGCCTGCAGCGGCAGCTGCCCGATGCCGCCGCCGCGCTGGAAGCGGTGCAGTTCATCCACCGCAGCGCGGCCGAACACGGCGTGACGCTGGCCACCGGCGAATACCGCCTGGTGCGCGAGGGCGGCGCGCGCCTGCAGCGTTACCAGATCACGCTGCCGGCCGATGGCGACTACCCGGCCCTGCGCGCGTGGCTGGCCGAGGTGCTCAACCGCCTGCCCTCGATCGCGCTCGACGACCTCAGCCTCTCGCGCGGTGCCACCGGCGAGCAGCGCGTCGAGGCGCGGGTTCGCTGGTCTTTCTACCTGAGGACGCCGTGATGGCCTTCTCGCGATCGACAGGCCTGCTGCTCGGCCTGGTCTTCACGCTGGCCGCGACCTGGTACGCGGCCGGCATCGAGGCGCCCGAGGACGACCTGCTGGCCGAGGCCCCCGCGCCGCAGCGCCCGGCGCGCGCGCCGGTGGCCACGCCCAAGGCCGATCCCCTCGGCGCCGAAGCGCCGGCCGATGGCGCGCCGCGCATGGAGGCCGCCGCCGGCAACCTGTTCGCGGTCCGCAGCTGGCGCCCGCCCGCGCCCCCGCCGCCCGTGGCGGTGCAGGCGCCGCCGCCCAGCGCACCGCCGCTGCCCTACCGCTACGTCGGCCGCATGGAGGAAGGCGGCGCCGTCGTGGTCTTCCTGGCCGAGGGCGCGGCCGACGCGCGGCCGCGCCTGGTGCGCCAGGGCGACCAATGGCCCAACTACCGCGTCGACGAGATCACCCCGCAGGGCATGCGCCTGACCTACCTGCCGCTCAATGAAACGCAGCGCCTGCTGTTTGGAAGCCCGAATTGAACTTCTTGCCCCTCTCCAGCCGCTTCGCGGCCGTCCTGGTGCTGGCCGTGAGCGCCGGTTGCGCCACGCACCCCGCCATCCGCGAGAGCGAAGCCCTGATGGCCGCCGGCCGGCTCGACGAAAGTGTGACCCGCCTCGAAGAGGGCCTGCGCGAATCGGGCAACCACAACGAGCTGCGCACCACCTACTTCCGCCAGCGCGACCGCGTCTCGGCGCAGCTGGGCGCGCAGGCCGAGGCCGAGCGCCTGGCCGGCCGGCTCGATGAGGCGCAGGCGCTGTACCAGCGCGCGCAGAAGATCGACCCCAACAACCCGCGCCTGCGCGACGGCCTGATCGCGCTGGAGAACGAGCGCCGCGTCGCCGCGCGCATGGTCGAGGCGCGCGCCCTGCTGGCCAAACGCGACAACGCGGGCGCCGAGAAGGTGCTGCGCGAGGTGCTGTCGCTCGCGCCGACCCAGGTCGAGGCCCGCCGCGCGCTCGAGCGCGTGCGCGCGGAGGCGCCGCGCCCCGACGAGCCGCCGCAGGCCCTGGCCGCCGCGCTGAGCAAACCCATCACGCTCGATTTCCGCGAGGTGCAGATCAAGCAGGTGTTCGACGTGATCGCGCGCACCTCGGGCGTGAACTTCGTGTTCGACAAGGACGTGCGCTCGGACGCGCGCGTCACCATCTTCGTGCGCAATGCCAGCGTGGAGGAGGTGATCGGCCTGGTGCTCACCACCAACCAGCTCGAGCGCAAGCTGCTCAACGAGAACACGCTGATGATCTACCCCAACACGCCGGCCAAGGCGCGGGACTACAAGGAGCTGGTCACGCGCAGCTTCTTCCTCGCCAACGCGGACGTGAAGCAGGCGCAGGCCATGGTGCGCACCATCGTGAAGACGCGCGACATCTTCATCGACGAGAAGCTCAACCTGATGATCATCAAGGACACCGCCGAGGCGGTGCGCCTGGCCGAGCGCCTGCTGTCCTCGCTGGACATGGCCGAGCCCGAGGTGATGCTGGACGTGGAGGTGCTGGAGGTCACGCGCAGCCGCCTGCAGGAGCTGGGCCTGCGCTTCCCCGACCAGATCGGCTACGGCCGGCTGCAGCCCGACGTCGCCACCACCATCGTCAACAACGGCGTGACGCAGAGCAACACCGCGCTGGGCGGCCGGCTCGCCGAAGGTTATGTGGACCTGCGCAACCGCAGCGGCCTGACCTCCTTCGTGGCCAACCCCGCCATCACGCTCAACCTGCGCAGCGAGGCCGGCGACGGCAACACCCTGGCCAACCCGCGCATCCGCGTGAAGAACCGCGAGAAGGCCAAGATCCACATCGGCGACAAGCTGCCGGTGTTCACCACCACCTCCACCGCCAACGTGGGTGTGTCGTCCTCGGTGTCCTACCTCGACGTGGGCCTCAAGCTCGACGTGGAGCCCAACGTCTACCTCGACGACGAGGTCGGCATCAAGGTGCAGCTGGAGGTGAGCTCGGTGATCCGCGAGGTGACCGGCCCGTCGAACTCGCTGGCCTACCAGATCGGCACGCGCAGCGCGGGCACGGTGCTGCGCCTGCGCGATGGCGAGACGCAGGTGCTCGCCGGCCTCATCAACGACGAGGAGCGCAGCAGCGCGAACCGCCTGCCTGGCCTGGGCGACATCCCGGCCATCGGCCGCCTGTTCTCCAGCACGCGCGACAACAACAGCAAGACCGAGATCGTGCTGCTGATCACGCCGCGCATCGTGCGCAACGTGGCGCGGCCCGACAGCAACGCCTTCAACGAACCCGCCGGTTCCGAGGCCAGCGTGGGCGCGCCGCCGCTGCAGTTGAAGAGCACCGCGCCGCGCACGCTTTCGCTCAGCGGTGGGGGCGGGGGTGCCACGCCGCGCGCCGCCGTGCCGACCCCGCGCCCGGCCGACACGCAGGCCCCCGCCAGCGAGGCGCCTGCCGTGGCCGACGAAGCGCCCGCCGAGCCGCGCGACCCGCCCAGCGCGGCGCCCGCACCCGCGCCGGGCGCGCCCGCCGCGCCCCCGGCCGCACCGAGCGCGCCGTCGTCCGTCACGCTCACGCCCGTCGCGCCGCTGGCGCCCGAGCGCCCCACCGGCCAGTCCCCATGACGCGCCGGGCCCGGGGCTTCACGCTCATCGAACTGGTGGTCACCGTGGCCATCGTCGCCATCCTGGCGTCGGTCGCGGTGCCTCTGGTGGAGCTGAATGTGCAGCGGGCCAGGGAGCACGAATTGCGCAGCGCGCTGCGGCAGATCCGGGGCGCGCTCGACGCCCACAAGCGCGCGGTGGAAGAGGGCCGCGTGGAGGCGCGCGTGGGTGGCAGCGGCTACCCGGCCTCGCTCAACGACCTGGTGCAGGGCGTGCCCGATGCGAAGAGCCCCACGCCGGCGCGCATCCTGTTCCTGCGCCGCCTGCCGCGCGATCCCTTCTCGCCCGAGCGCGAGGCCAGCGCCGCTGAAACCTGGGGCCAACGCGCCTACAACAGCCCGCCCGACGCGCCTGCTGCGGGCAACGACGTGTACGACGTCTATTCGCGCTCGGGGCGCATCGGCCTCAACGGCCAACCGTACCGGGAATGGTGATGCGCGCCCGTGGTTTCACCCTCATCGAACTCATGGTGGTCATGGCCATCATCGCCACGCTGCTGACCCTCGTGACGCCGCGCTACTTCGCGCACCTGGACCGCGCGCGCGAGACCGCGCTGCGCGAGACGCTCGCCGTCACGCGCGACGCCATCGACAAATTTCACGCCGACAACGACCGCTACCCCGCCACGCTCGCCGAGCTGGTGGACAAGCGGTACCTGCGCGGCCTGCCCACCGATCCCATCACCCAGAGCCACGAGAGCTGGACGCTGGTGCCGCCTCCGACGCGGCCCGGCGAAGAGACCGTGGGGGTGACGGGCGGGGTGTGGGACATCCGCAGTGGCGCCATCGAGGAGGGAAAGACGTATGAACAATGGTGAGCGCGCGAGCGCGCGCAGGGGCCGCCAACGGGGCTTCGGTTATCTCATGGTGCTGTTCGCGCTGGCGGCCATGGGCCTCACGCTGGCCGGCGCGGGCGAGGTGTGGCACACCGCCGCGCGGCGCGACAAGGAGGCCGAGCTGCTGTTCGTGGGACAGCAGTTCCGCCTCGCGCTCGCCTCGTACCGCGACCGCAGCCCGGTGGGCTCGCCCACCGCGCCGGCCACGCTGGACGAGTTGCTGCAGGACCGGCGCTTCCCCATGCCGGTGCGGCACCTGCGGCGGGTCTGGCGCGATCCGCTGACCAACGACACGGCCTGGGCGCTGGTGAAGGCCGGGGACCGCATCGTGGGCATCCACAGCCGCTCGACGGCCGAGCCCTTGCGCACCGCCTTCGAGTCGCGCGACGCGGCGTTCGCCGGCAAGGCTTCGTACAACCAGTGGGTGTTCGAGGCCGGTGGCGCGAGCGCACCCACGGCCGCGCCCCAGGCCGGGGAGGGCGCGACATGAGCCCGACCAAGTCGTTTGTCCGCCTCAACGCGAGCGACCTCGAGCACCTGCTCATGACCATCGAGCGCGCGCTCGAGGTGCAGACGCGCTCGCAGTTCTTCCTCTGGGCGCAGGGTGCGCTGCAGGGCTTCATCGCGCACCAGGCCCTGTGGTGCGCGCACGGCGACGTGGAGCGCATGCGCCTGCGCGTGGAATCGTTCTCCAGCGGCGTGACCAGCGCGCGCGTGGAGGCCCAGGTCACCGACCCGACCGACGGCCTGCTGCCGCGCCTGGTGGACGACTGGCTGCGCGGGGGGCGCGTGCCGCGCCTGCTCAGCTGCCAGGGCGGCGACCAGGTGGGGCGGCGACAGCTCATCAGCGACCTGCGCAACTGCGGCTTCGAGCACGTGGCCGTGCACGGCGTGCGCGAGGTGCAGGGCGAGTACGGCAGCTTCTTCGTCTTCGCCGGGCTGGACCATGTGCCCAACGAGCGCGATGCCTACCTGCTGGAGCTGCTCATGCCCCACCTGCACCTGGCGCTGCACCGCATGCGCCTGCGCGAGAACGGGCAGGGCAGCGCCGAGATGCAGCCCGCCACGCTGTTGTCCAAGCGCGAGATCCAGGTGCTGCATTGGGTGAAGAACGGCAAGACCAACCAGGAGATCGGGCTGATCCTGGGCATCAGCCCGCCCACGGTGAAGAACCACCTGCAGAAGATCATGCGCAAGCTCAACGTGAACAACCGAGCGCAGGCCGTGGGCAAGAGCGCCACGCTGCGGCTGATCGCGCACACCGACACGGTGTGAGCCGATCCGGGTGAAGGGGGATGTGACGGATTTCACTACCTGAACGGACTATTCAGAGCCAGGAACCGCACCCATGAGGTGCAACGTTGGATTTTTAAAGTCTTCCCTGTTCAACCCAGTCTTTGGCGTTGACCAGCGCGAAAAGTTCCTTGTCTTCCGTTCCCCGTTCCTTCATCTACAGATTGGACTCACACATGAAACTCAAACTGATTGCATTGGTGGCCCTGCTGGGCGCCGCAGCCGGTTCCGCCCAGGCCGCCATCGCCGACGCCACCTCCGGCAATGGCGAACTGGTCCTCAACCTGCGTTACTACAACGGCTCGCCCACCAGCGGCAACAACGACTACTCCGCGCTGTTCGACCTGGGCGCCGTGATGTCGTCCTTCGCCGACAACCGCAACACCGCCGGTTTCACGCAGAGCTTCTCGCTGACCGACCCGAACTACGGTGGCGTGTACGACTCGTTCCTGAGCGCCGTCGGCGCCGCGGGCGCGGCCGCCATCGAGTTCAGCGTCATCGCGCTCAACAACGTCGGCACCGCCCTGGGCAACGCCAGCTACCTCACGACCTCGGTGCTCAACACCGTGAACGTGGCGCCCAGCGCCCTGAACAACTTCCAGAACCTGAACCCCTACATCCTCGCCAACAACACGCGCGGCACGCACGCCACGCAAGCCAACGGCGCGAGCTGGGCCAGCTCGGCCGACATCGCTTCGTCGCCCAGCGCCTACTACGGTGCCGTGCCCGCCGCCAACGGCGACAACTGGATCGGTTTCGGTCCCGATTCCACGGCCCGCCTGAACGTGGCCCAGAACTTCTTCTACCTCGCCGGTGACGGCACCCGCGCCGCCTTCGGCGTGGACATCGACGGCAACGGCGTGATCGCCGGTGAAGAGTTCGGCAAGTGGACCTTCGACGTGGCCACCGCCACGCTGACCTTCGCCAACCCCGTGCCGGAACCCGAGACCTACGCGATGCTGCTCGCCGGCCTGGGCCTGATGGCTGGCGTGGCCCGCCGCCGCAGCCGCCGCCAGGCCTGATCGGCCTGCCCGGGTCCGCCGCTTCGCGCGGGCCCGGTTCTCGCGCTTGCATTTCCCCGTTTCTCTTTCCCAACCTCCATCGGAATCCACCATGAAACTCGGCAAACTCGCTCTTGCCTGCGCCGCCCTGTGCGCAGCACCCGCTTTCGCCCTCACGCCGGCCCAGGTCGAAGCCTCCGGCAACCTCAAGGAAGTCTGGATCACCGGCGCCTCCGCCGTGCTGAACAATGCCTTCCAGGGCTTCGCCACCCTGTGCTCCGGCGCCACCTACCGCAACGCCGCTGGCGTGGTGGTGACCAACCCCGGCACGATGAACCTGTCGGTCTACCTGCAGAACACCGGCGCCAGTGCCCTGGCACCGGGCCAGGGCGCGGGCAACAACGTGGCCTACGCCTGCACCGTGAACACCGTGGACGGCCGTGCCGGTGCCTTCGAAGGCGCCGACGTGGTGGTCTACCACACCGTCGAAGGCGGTTCCTTCAACGCCTACACCCCGTCCCTGCGCGCCTTCGGCGACACCAACACCGAAATCCCCACCACGCTGACCCGCACCACCGACCTGCGCCAGCTCGACAACGGCAGCAACTGCGCCGTCGCCGCACCGGCCACCGCCTCGCTGAGCATCTCCGGCCAGGCCAACAACGTGCGCCGCTACACCAACTGCGCCCGCACCACCGTGACCCTGGCCACGCCCACCGTGGCCGCCACGGTCAACGTCGCCGGCGATGTCGCGCCCAAGCAGTCTTCGGGCGGCTTCTCGGACACCGAGTACAAGATCAACCAGACCCTGCTGAACATCGCCACCTCGGTCGATGAAGTGGGCACGACCTACAAGACCAACGTGGCACAGGCCTTCGGCGTCGGCGTGAGCAAGAAGCTCTACCGCCAGCTGCAGAAGAGCCAGGGCCTGATCAACACCGTGGCCGACGACGGCGAGCTGTGCGACACCATGGTGCCGGGCGCCTGCCAGCCCTCGATCTCCACCGCCCAGTACGCGTCGATCGCTTCGGTCGCTTCGGGTGGCACGATCAACGGCGCGTTCTTCGGTGGCGCCGCCGCCGACACCGTGCAGCTGCTGCGCCGCACGCCGACCTCGGGCACGCAATCGGCTTCGTCGATCCAGTTCCTGAACAACCCCTGCGGCATCGCCGAAAACACCGGCTTCCACACCGCGCTGCGCCGTGCCGACGTGTACAGCGGCAACACCCCGCTGACCAAGCTGCTGGTCGAAGAGCACAGCTCCAGCGGCAACGTCTCGGGTGGCCTGGTCACCGCCGCCAACAACAGCTACGCCCTGGGCGTGCTGTCGATGGAAAACGCGCGCGATGCCAACGGCAACTGGGCCTATGTCCGCCTCAACGGCGCTTCGCCCAACGCGCAGGTCGGCCTCAACGGCGTGGAATCCGAAGACCTGAACAACCGCGTCAACGCGGTGCGCGGCACCTACCCGATGTGGTTCGAACTCGAAGGCTTCGTGCCCTACGAGCAGTCGGGCGGCGACGGCGATGCCTACATCTCCAGCGTGATCGCTTCCCTGGGCAACCCGGAAATCACCAACCTGCGCGGCCTGTTCATCACCGGCGCGGCCGGCGTGCCGGCCAACGGCGCCAACGTGTCGGCGTTCTCCCGCAACGCACTGTCCTGCCTGCCCGCCAGCAAGCCCTGATCGGCTTCGGCGCAGTGCATCCATCGGCCGCCCCAAAAGGGTGAGCCGATCTCGGGGAAACCCCCCCTGCCGCGTTTCGCCCTTTTCTGTTGGAAGAGTTCCGATCCGATGAAACCGATCCGCCTCCTGCTGCTGGCCGCCGGCCTGGTCCTGTCGACTGCGCACGCGCAGGACGCGCGCTTCGACGTGTTCGAGTACCGCGTCGAGGGCGCCACGCTGCTGCCCGCCATCGCCGTCGAGCGCGCGGTCTATGGCCACATGGGCGAGCAGAAGACGCTGGCCGACGTGGAGAAGGCGCGCGAGGCGCTGGAGAAGGCCTACCACGGCGCGGGCTACCTCACGGTGCTGGTGAGCATTCCTCAGCAGCGCGTGAACGAAGGCGTGGTGCGCCTGCAGGTCACCGAAGCACCGGTGGACCGCCTGCGCGTGACCGAGTCGCGCTACCACAGCCTGGGCGCCATCAAGGCGGCCGCGCCGCAGCTGGCCGAGGGCAACGTGCCCAATTTCCAGGACGTGCAGACCGAGCTCACCGCGCTCAACCGCAGCCCCGACCGGCGCGTGACGCCGGTGCTGCGCCCGGGCAAGACGCCCGGCACCGTGGAGGTGGACCTCAAGGTGCAGGACCGCCTGCCGTTCCACGGCAACCTTGAACTCAACGACCGTTACAGCCCTGACACGACACGGACACGCGCGAGCGCCAGCCTTCGTTGGGACAACCTCTGGGGCCGCCAGCACAGCATCGGCCTGACCGTGCAGACCGCCCCGCAGGACCCCGGCGAGAGCCAGGTGTTCTCGCTCAACTACACCTGGCCGCTGGCCAACGGAGGCTTTCTGGCGTTCTACGGCATCCGCTCCGATTCCGACGTCTCCGCGGTGGGCACGCTCAACGTGGTGGGGCGCGGCGACATCGTGGGCACGCGCTACATCCGCCCACTGCCGGGCAACGAAAGCTTCTTCCACAGCGCCAGCTTCGGCATCGACCACAAGGACTTCGATCAGTCGGTCAAGCTCATCGGCAGCGGCGGCTTCAACACGCCGATCGCCTACACGCCGTTCACCCTCGGCTGGGACGGCACCTGGCTGGGCGAGCAGCGCACCACGCGCGCGGGCATCTCGTTCAACTTCCACGTCAACGGCCTGGGCGGCAGCGAACAGGAGTTCGCCGACAAGCGCTACCAGGGCCGCCCGTCCTACGTCTACCTGCGCGGCAACGCCTCGCAGGAGCGCACGCTGGCGGGCGACTGGGGCTTCGACTGGCGCGGCAGCTGGCAGCTCTCGGGCCAGCCCCTGATCTCCAACGAGCAGTTCGCCATCGGTGGCCTGGACACCGTGCGCGGCTACTACGAATCGGCCGCGCTGGGCGAGCAGGGCGTGGCGCTGAGCCTGGAGGGCCGCACGCCCAACGTCGCCGCGCGCCTGGGCACGGACAGCGTGAGCGAGCTGCGCGCGCTCGCCTTCGTCGACGCCGGCCACGTGCGCGTGGTCGACCCCATCACCGAGACCAGCCGCTACACCCTGGCCAGCGTGGGCCTGGGCCTGCGCGTGCGCGGCGCCGGCGGCCTGCAGGGCGCGCTGTGGTGGGCCTACCCGCTCAAGGCCGTGGGCACCACCGCCCGCGGCGACCACCGATTGCATTTCAGCCTCACCTACGAGTGGTGAGCCTTTTTCCGAGGACCGTCCCATGAACCGCCAACGCCACCGCATCGTCTTCAGCCGCCACCTGGGCACCCTCGTCGCCGTGGCCGAGTGCGCGCGCGCGCAGGGCAAGGCCGCCAGCGGCGCGCGCGCCGCCGGCACCCTGGCCGCCGCGCTGCTGATCGCCACGCCGCTGGGCGCGCAGCAGCTGCCCGTGCCCAGCGCGGGCGGGGCGCTGCCGGCCTTCGTCACCGCCGGGCAGGCGGCCTACCAGGCCATCGCCAACCAGGCTTTCGTGAACCAGGTCGGCAACAAGGCCATCCTGAACTGGAAGAGCTTCAACGTCGGCGCGGGCCACAGCGTGCAGTTCCGCCAGGTGCAGGACCTGGCGAGCAACCAGCTGGTGCCGGGCGCCAGCTTCACCACGCTCAACCGCATCTGGGACATGAACCCCAGCGTGATCGCGGGCGCCATCGGCCAGACCGCCGGCCAGAAGGCCAACATCATCCTGGTCAACAGCAACGGCATCGCCTTCATGGGCGGCTCGCAGGTGAACCTCAACAGCTTCACCGCCAGCACGCTGAACATGGCGGACCAGTTCGTCGACAACCTGCTCACGAGCAACACGCTCACGCCCCAGTTCCAGCTCGCGCTGGACGGCGGCGAGGCGCGCGGCTTCGTCAAGGTGTTCGAGGGCGCGCGCATCAGCGCGGGCCAATTCGGCCGCGTGATGCTGATCGCGCCCACGGTGGTGAACCGGGGCAGCGTGAGCGCGCCGGATGGCCAGGTGGTCATGGCCGCCGCCAGCAAGCTCTACCTGCGCTCGGCCTCTGGCGTGGACAGCAACGTGAGCGGCCTGCTGGTCGAGGTGGACAGCCCGGCCGCGCTCAACGGCTACGAGCAGGCCAACACCAGCGTGAAGAACGGCGAGATCGACGGCCAGGCGGTGGCGCTGGTCAACCCGGCGGACGACCTGCTCGGCCACGTGACCAACCTCGGCAGCCTCTCGGCCGATCGCGGCAACGTGACCATGATCGGCTACGCGGTCAACCAGAAGGGCCTGGCCTCGGCCTCCAGCTCGGTGGTGCAGAACGGCTCGGTCTACCTGCTGGCGCGCGACCGCGCGGTGAGCAGCAGCGAACCCACGCGCGGTGGGCGCGTGGTGATCGGCGCGGGCAGCCGGACCGAGGTCCGCATCGACACCGAGAGCGGCGCCACCGCGCAGGACGGCGAGAACGGCGACCGGCTGGAGAAGCCTTCGGTGGTGAAAGTCGTGGGCCAGGACGTGCGGCTGGAAAGCGGCTCGCGCATCGTCGCGCCCTCGGGCACGGTCGACATCACGGCGCAGGACAACCCGGGCGCGGTCGGCGCCAACGACCCCTTCACCCGGCCCGGGTCGTCCTATGTCTCCAACACCGCGCGGCTGCACATCGCCGAGGGCGCGGTCATCGACGTCTCGGGCCTGCAGGGCGTGGCGGTGGACGTGGCGCGCAACAGCGTGGCCGTGGAGCTGCGCGGCGACGAGCTCAAGGACTCGCCGGTGAACCGCAACGGCCCCTTGCGCGGCCAGACGGTGTACATGGACGTGGAGCGCGCGCTGGCCCTGGCCGAAGGCGGCCTGGACACGCTGGTGGCCAAGGACAGCCTGGAGAGCTACGCGGCGCGCCTGCAGCGTGGCGCGGCCGAACGCGCCACCAGCGGCGGCACGGTGAACCTGCGCTCGCAGGGCGAGACCATCGTGGAGAGCGGTGCGACCATCGACGTCTCCGGCGGCAGCGTGGACTACCGGCCCGGCATGGTGAAGCAGTCGGTGCTGATCACCAACGGCAAGCTGGTCGACGCGACCGAGGCCACGGCGGGCACGCGCTACGACGGCGATGCATCGCGCTTCCGGGTGGACCACGACCGCTGGAACCGCACCGACGTGATCGAGACCGGCGCGGCCCAGCGCCACGACGCGGGCTATGTGCAGGGCAAGGACGCCGGGCGCGTGAACGTGGTCGGCATGAAGGCCACCGTGATGCAGGGCGACGTGGTCGGGCGCACCGTGCAGGGCACGCTGCAGCAGGCCAGCGGCAGCGCGCCGGCCGGCGCCACGCTGCGCCTGGGCAGCAACGCGGTGGGCGACGACTTCAAGCTCAACCAGCGCGTGCTGATCGAGCGCGGCCTCGCGGGCCTGCAGACCGGTTTCGGTTTTGGCGATGTGTTGGGTCAGCCCTTCACCGAGACGCTGGTGATCGACCCGCGCCTGCTCGGCAAGGACCGCGTGGCCCGGCTCGAGGTCTTCGGCAACAACGAGGTCGTGATCCGCAGCGACCTGGCGATGGAGCCTGGCGGCTCGCTCTCGGTGACCGGCCAGCGCGTGCAGGTGGACGCCAACCTGAGCGCGCGGGGCGGGCGCATCGAACTCAATGCCGCCAACAACGTGGTCAACACCGGCGCACCGGCCCCCCGGCTGGACGTGGCGGCCGGCCGCACGATCGACGTGAGTGGTGGTTTCACCCACCTCAATCCCCGCCTCGCGCAGGCCAACGCCCCCACCGTGCCGGTGAACGCCGGCCAGATCGTGATGGACTCGGACGGCGCGCTCTCGCTGGGCGCGGGCAGCGTGCTGCGCGCCGACGGCGGCGCGCGCATCGACGCGAAAGGCAAGGCGCGCCTGGGCGATGGCGGCGCCATCGAACTCTCGGGCGCGACCGGGCTGGCGCTCGGCGGGGAGCTCAGCGCGTTCGGCGGCGACAAGGGCGGCCGCCTGACCCTGGGCGCACCGGCGGTGGTGGTGGGCGGTTCGGGCGCGGGCGCGCCCGCCGACGCCACCCACCTCGCGGCGGACTTCTTCTCGAAGGGCGGTTTCGAGCAGGTCAACGTGCGCGGCGACCGCTCGGTGGACATCGTGGCCGGTACCGTGCTGCAGCCCCTGCTGACCACCCGAGCGCTGACGCCGGATGCGGGCACCGCCTCGACCGGCGCCCCGCTCGCGCAGGTGCTGCAGAACGAGGTGCGCCCGCCGCTGGAACGCCGCGCGGTCAACCTCGCGTTCAGCGCGCCGGCCACGCTCGACAGCACGGCCGGCACGGTCACGCTGGGCGAGGGCGCGCGCATCCTGGCCGAGCCGGGCGCGACCGTGTCGTTCAGCGCGCGCGCCCAGGTGCAGCTGCTGGGCGAGGTGCAGGCCCAGGGCGGCACCATCAGCGCCAGCGTGAACCGCGCCGCCGCCGACCCGTTCCGCGCCGACGCGGCGGTCTGGCTGGGGGAGCACGCGCGGCTGGACGCCAGCGGCGTGGTGCGCACCGAGGTCGACGACCAGGGCCTGGTGCGCGCGCAGGTGAAGGACGGCGGCACGGTGCAGCTGCAGGGCACCAACGCCTACGTGGTCGCGCAGGCCGGCTCGGTGATCGACGTCAGCGGCAGCGCCGCCACCCGCGTGGACCACGCCGGTGCGGCCGAAGGCCTGGGGCAGTCGGTTTCGGCCAGCGCCGGCACGCTGCGCGTGGGCACCACCGAAGGTGCCTTGCTCGATGGCACGGTGCTCGCCCAGGCGCGCGCGGCCGACGCGCGCGGCGGGGATTTCGTGTTCGCCCTCACGGCCACCGACGCCACCGCGCGCGCGGCCGCCGGTGCGCCGCTCACGCCGCGCCAGCTCACGGTCGAGCAGACCCTGGCCCCACAGAGCGCGGGCTTGGCCCCCGGCGCGGCGCTGGACAACGCGCACAACGGCAACGTGCGCCTCTCGGCCACGGCCCTGCGCGAAGCCGGCTTCGACGCGATCGACCTGAGCAGTGCCGACCGCATCGCGCTGGCCGACGGCGCGCAGCTGCAGGCCGCAGCCGGCGCGCGCGAGCTGCGCTTCGTGCGCCTGGACTCGGCTCAGCTGCAGGTCCAGGGCGCGGGCGCCCAGGTTCGGGCGCACGAGGTGCTGCTCTCGAACAGCGCGAACACCAGCGCGGCCGCGCCCATCGGCGGGCCGGCCACGCTGGACGTGCAGGCCGAGCTGCTGCGTGTGAAAGACCGCGTGACCGTGACCGGCGCCGACCAGGTGCGGTTCACCGGGCGCCAGGAGATCCGGCTGGAAAGCGCATCGGCGTCGCAGCGCGAAGGCTCGCTCACCGTCGGTGGCGACCTGGACCTGCACGCGGGCGTGGTCGCGCCGGGCACCGACGCGAAATTCACCATCGACGTGCCGAATGGCGACGTGCGCATCCACGCCGTGGGCGCGGAACCTGCCATGCCGCTGTCGGCCCAGGGCAGCCTCACCGTCAAGGCGGGCGACATCACCCAGGCGGGCCGGGTGTGGGCGCCGATGGGCGCCATCGACCTGCAGGCGCGCGGCGCGCTCGAGCTGCAATCGGGCAGCCTGACCTCGGTCCACGCCGAAGGCCTCATTCCGTACGGCCGCATCGAGAACGGCCGCACCTGGGTCTATGGCGCCAACGGCGCGGACCGCGACATCGGCGGACTCGAAGGCAAGCGCATCCGCACCGAGGGCGCGAGCGTGGACGTGCAGGCCGGCGCGCGTGTGGACCTGCGCGGCGGCGGCGACCTGCAGGCCGACGAATTCACCGTCGGCCCGGGCGGTTCGCTCGACTTCCTGGCGCAGGACGGTGTGTACGCCGTGCTGCCCGCCCACGCGGCCGGCTTCGCGCCGGGCGACGCCGCGCTGGACGGCCGCCTGGAGCGCTCCGGCGCGATCGAGTTGCGCGGCGTGCCCGGCCTGGCCGACGGCCGCTATGTGCTGCTGCCGGGCCGCTACGCCCTGCTGCCCGGCGCCTTCGCCGTGCGGCTCACCGACAGCGCCGCCACGCTGCTGCCTTCGCAGGCCCACACGCGCGCCGACGGCGTGCGCGTGGCGGCCGGCTTCGTCACCGACACGCGCGCGCAGGCGCCCACGCCGGGCCAGTGGAGCGCGGTCGAGGTGTTCACCGCCGAGCAGGTGCGCGATCGCGCCGAGTACACCGTGACGCGCGCGGCCGACTTCTTCGGCGCCGGCGCCGTGCAGGCCGCCGACGCGGGGCGCCTCTCGATGGTCACGCAGGGCACGGGCGCCGACGCGTTGCGCCTGCAGGGCCAGTTCCTCACCGCCGCGGCGAGCGGCGGGCGCGGTGCGGCGGTGGACCTCTCGGCCGACCGCATCGAGGTGGTGGGCGCGGGCCTCGCGCCCACCACCAGCGGCGCCACCGTGATCGCCGCGCAGGACCTCAACGCGCTGGGCGCGGCCAGCATCCTCATCGGCGGCGAGCGCAGAACCGAGGGCGACAAGGATGTGATCACGGTGGGCGCCCGCGAGGTCACGCTCACCAACGACGAGGCCTCGGCGCTGCGTGCGCCGGAGATCATCCTGGCCGGGTCGGAGCGCGTGGAGCTGGCCGAGGGCAGCCGCCTGCAGGCGCAAGGGCCGGCGGGCTCGGGCCGTGCCTTCAGCGTGGCCGGCAACGGGGCGCTGGTGCGTGCCGGCGTGGACGCCGTGGCCTACGAGCGCACCGGCGCGCCGGACCGCAGCACCGGCACCATCGTGGGCGCGGCCAGCAGCCGCATCGACGCGCCGGCCATCGTTCTCGACGCCACGGCCGACAACCGCTTCCAGGGTGAACTCGGCTTCGGTGGCGCCACGGGCGGGCGGCTGGAGATCGGCGCCTCGCGCATCAGCCTGGGCGAGGTGCCCACGGGCACCGGTGGCGTGGTCTACGACAACGCGGACCTCGCGCGCTTCGACACGCTGGACGCGCTGGCGCTGCGCAGCTACTCGTCGATCGACCTGTATGGCGACACGCAGCTCGGCGCCCAGGGCGCCGACGGCAAGGCCACGCTGGGGTGGCTGGACCTGCGCGCCGCCGCGATCTCGGGACGCGACAACGCCCAGGCCACGGTGCGCGCCGGCACGGTGAGCTTCGCCAACGCGGCGGGCGCCACGGCCGCGCCGGTGAGCGCCGCCCCGGGCAGCGCGCTCACGGTGCACGCCGAGCGCCTGGAGCTGGGCGAAGGCGCCAAGCGCATCGACGGCTTCGACACGGTGGCGCTGAACGCGGGCACGCTGGCCGGCGTGGGCACGGGCTCGCTGGCGGTGGCGGCCAGCACCACCACGGTGGCCACCGGCGCGATCGTCGGCACCGAGGCGTCGAACCAGACCCTCAACGCCAGCGGTCGCCTGGCCGTGGCCCGCCTGGCCGGCGCGGACGCGGCGGCTTCCGCGCTCGGTTCGCGCTGGCAGCTCGAAGGCGAGTCGCTGGACTTCGGCGCGCGCGCCGTGCTGCCCTCGGGCGAACTCGGCCTCACCTCGCGCAGCGGCGAGCTGCGCGTGGGCGCCACCGCCGAGATCGACGCGGGCGGCCGCCAGGTGAGCTACTTCGATGCCCAGCGCGCCACCGACGGCGGCCGGGTGAGCCTGCAGTCCCAGGGCAGCGGCGGCATCGTGGTCGAGCAGGGCGCGCGCATCGGCGTGTCGGCGGTGGCGGGTGGCGACGCGGGTCGCATCGAGATCCGCACCCCCGGTGGCACGCTCGACCTCGCCGCCGGCAGCCTGCAAGGCCAGGCCGCCCCGGGCGGTGGCGAGGGCGCGCGGATCTCGGTCGACGTGGGCCGCGTGGTCGATTTCTCCGCGCTCGCGGCGGCGGTGGGGCAGGGCGGTTTCACGCAGGAACAGGCCTACCGCGTGCGCACGGGCGATCTTGAGTTGCAGGCCGGGCAGACCGTGCGCGCGCAAGAGATCGCGATCGCGGCCGACGGCGGCGACATCCGCGTGGCCGGCGCGCTGGACGCCAGCGGCGCGAAAGGCGGGCGCGTGAGCGTGCAGGCCCAGGGCGACCTCACGCTGGCCAGCGGCGCGCGGATCTCGGTGCAGGCCACGGACGCGGCGCAGAACGGTGGCACCGTCGAACTCGGTTCGAGCGACGGCGTGCTGGACCTGCAGCAAGGCTCGACCATCGCGGCGCAGGGCGCGCGCGGCGGCGAGGTGCTGCTGCGCGCGCGCCGCACGGGCTCGGGCGCCAGCGAAGACGTGGCCGTCACGCAAGTGGCCTCCACCTTCGACGGTGTGGACCAGATCCGCCTGGAAGCGGTCAAGGTCCACGAGAACATCAACCGCCTGACGGCCGCCGGCAACGTGGCGGGCGAACTCTCGCTGGCGACGGTGAACGCCGACCTGAACGGTTTCGCGGCGCGCCATGGCGCGATCGAATCGCGGCTGGGCCAGGCGGCCGATGCGCGCTTCCAGGTGGTCTCGGGCGTGGAGGTGCGCTCGCAGGGCGACCTCACCCTCGCCAACGACTGGAACCTGGACGGCAGCCACGCGGGCGGCCAGCCCGGCGTGCTCACGCTGCGCGCGGCGGGCAACGTGAAGCTGGACAACCACCTCTCCGACGGCTTCAGCACCGCCACGCCGTGCGCCACCCCCACCTGCGCCGCCACCTCGCCGGTGCCGGCCACGCTGCGCGGCCAGGATTCGTGGAGCCTCAACGTGACCGCCGGCGCCGACCTTGGCGCCGTGAGCCGCCACGCCACCGTGGACGGCACGGGCGACGTGACCCTGGCCGCCGGCAAGCTGCTGCGCACCGGCACCGGCGACATCCGCGTGCACGCGGGCCGCGACGTGGTGCTCGCCAGCGCCGAGTCCGCCATCTACACCGCCGGCAAGCTGGCCACGCCGGTGGCCGGCTTCGCCGTGCCGGCCAACGCGCAGTTCAGCGAGCAGGGTGGCGACGTGGTGATCGAAGCGGGGCGAGACATCCAGTCGCTTGCGCGTTCACAGCAGCTCTACAGCAACTGGCTGTTCCGCCAGGGCCAGACCAATACCACCGGCGACAGCTACACCACGGCGCCGGGCTGGTGGGTCCGCTTCGACCGCTTCCAGCAGGGCGTGGCCGCGCTCGGCGGCGGCGACGTGACGCTGCGCGCGGGCAACGACGTGCGCAACCTCTCGGCCAGCGCGCCCACGCAGGCGCGCTCGACCGGCACCACACCGTCCACCAACCGCCTGGTGGTCACCGGCGGGGGGTCGGTGCGGGTCGAGGCGGGCGGTGACATCCAGGGCGGCCAGTACCAGGCCGACCGGGGCGCGCTGCGGCTGGACGCGGGCGGCAACATCGAGGCTGGCGAACGCGTCACCGTGGGCACGGGCTCGCGCGCGCTCTTCCCCATCCTCGCGATGGGCGACACGCAGGCCAAGGTCACGGCGCGCGGCGACGTGGGCATCCACGCGGTGATCAACCCGCACCTGGTGGTGCAGTCCTCCGGCAACGGCACCGGGGTGAACGTGGGCAACTCCGCCAGCCCGCAGTGGAGCCTGTTCTCCACCTACAGCGACGGCGCGGCCCTGCAGATGGGCAGCCTCACCGGCGATGTGGTGTTCCACAACCGGCCAGGGGGTTCCAGCGAGCTGGCGTCGCTGACCACCACCAACCAGATCTACCGCGCGCCGCTCAACTTCTCCATCAGCGCGGCGAACTACAACGCGGCCATCGCCCTGGGCGTGCTGCCGCCCAGCCTGGAAATCACCGCGCCGCAGGGCCGCGCGGTGGTCGACGGCGTGAGCTCGACCCTGCAGCCCTCGGCGGCGGGGCAGCTCGCGCTGCTGGCGCGCGACGAGGTGAACGTGGCCGCGAGCCTGAACCTCGGCGACATGGCGCCGCTGCCCGATGCGCTGCAACCCGTCACGCGCAGCAGCGCCTTCGCCACCACCACGGTCACCGCGCACGCCCCCGTGCCGGTGCACCAGGGCTCGGACAGCCCGGCGCTGCTGCACGCCAGCGAGGGCGACGTGGTCGGCCAGTCCGGCCGGCTCAACCTCGCGAGCGCCAAGCCGGTGTCGGTGAAGGCCGGGCGCGACGTGCGCAACCTGGGCCTGTCGATCCAGCACAACGACGCCGACGACGTGTCGGTGGTGCAGGCCGGGCGCGACGTGGTGTTCAGCTCCACCGGCACCTCGCGCACGCCAGGCTCCTACGTGTGGGTGGCCGGCCCGGGCCGGCTCGAAGTGCGCGCCGGGCGCGACGTGGACCTGGGCACCTCGGCCGGCATCGTGAGCCGGGGCAACCTCGACAACCCGGCCCTGCCCTCGCAGGGCGCGGACCTGCACATCTACGCCGGCATCGGCGACGCGGCCTGGAAAGAGACCGACGTGATCGGCCGCCTGCTCGCGCAGCTGGGCAGCGCGCCCGACGACGTGGGCGCGCTGTGGGCCGCGCGCTGGCTCACCGGAAACCCCGGCCTGGACGCCGCGAACGCCGCCGATGCCGTGCGCGCCCTGCAGGCGCAGCCGGCCGATGCGCAGCGCGAGCGCGTGCGCACCATGGTCTACACCGCGCTGCGCGAAACCGGGCGCGACTACAACCAGCGAGAGAGTGCCTTCGCCGGCGACTACAGCCGGGGCTATGCCGTGCTCGATCTGGCCTTTCCCGGCATGGCCGAGCGCACGCCGCAGGGCGGCTTCGCGCGCTACCAGGGCTCGCTCAACCTGTTCGCCAGCCGCATCCTCACCGAGGCCGGCGGCGACGTGGAGTTCATGGTGCCCGGCGGCGACGTGGTGGTGGGCCTGGCCAACACGCCGGCCGATCTGCTGGCCACACAGAAGCCCGGCTCGGGCATCGGCCTGACCGACAGCGGTGTGCTCGGCGTCGCGGTGATCGGCGAAGGCAGCGTGCGCGGCTTCGCGCGCGGCGACATGCTGGTCAACCAGTCGCGCATCCTCACCGTCGGTGGTGGCGACGTGATGCTCTGGTCCAGCGAGGGCGACATCGACGCCGGCAAGGGCAAGAAGACGGCCTCGGTGGTGCCCCCGCCGCTGATCCTGATCGACGCCCAGGGCAACGTGACGCAGGTGCTGCAGGGCGCGGCCACGGGCTCGGGCATCGGCGCGCTGTCCACCGGCGGCGCGCGCGCGGGCGACGTGGACTTGGTCGCGCCCAAGGGCACGGTCAACGCCGGCGACGCCGGCATCCGCGCCGGCAACCTCAACATCGCCGCGCAGGTGGTGCTGGGCGCCGACAACATCTCGGCGAGCGGCACGAGCACCGGCACACCGGTGGCCGACACCAGCGCCGTGACGGCGGCGTCCTCCGGCGCCACCTCGGGCGGCGACGACGCCTCGCGCGTGGTCGAGGCGCTCAACCAGGCCGCGGCCGATTCGGCCAAGGCGGCGCAGGAACTGGCCGCGGCGCTGCGCCCGTCGGTGGTGCGCGTGGACGTGCTGGGCTTCGGCAACGAATAGTCCGAATGGATGGTTCTCCCCTTCTGTAACACCCGCGCCACCGTTCCTTCTTACCTTTCTGTGCTGGCCCCGCTCTCGCGTGGCCCGGCCTTTTGATGCCCTTCCCATGAAACGTTTCCTCACCCTCGCTGTCTGCCTGCTGATGCTGCCCCTCTCCGCCCAGGCGTGGTGGGACGAGGCCTGGACCATCCGCAAGAAGATCACCCTGGACACCCAGGCCGCCGGCATCGCCACCGAGGCCACGGGCGTGCCGGTGCTGGTGCGCCTGTCCACCGGCAATTTCGATTTCCTCGCGGCGAACGAGAACGCGTCCGACCTGCGTTTCGTGGCCGAGGACGAGAAGACCGTGCTGCCGCACCACATCGAGCGCTTCGACAGCACCAACGAACTCGCCTTCGTGTGGGTGCAGGTGCCGCGCCTGGCCGGGAGCAACGCGGCGCAGCACATCTGGCTGTACTACGGCAACGAAGCCGCGCAGCCGGTGGCGGCCACCGGCCTCTACGACGCCTCGCAGTGGGCCGTGTACCACCTGGGCGAGGCCAGCGGCCTGCCGCAGGACAGCGCGGGCGCGGGCCACCACGTGCTCGGCGGCACCTCGACGCCGGTGCCCAGCGGCCTGATCGGCGGCGCCGCGCGGCTCAACGGCGACGGCGGCCTGCAGGCCGGCGACGCCACGCTGCAGGCGGCCACCGGCTTCACCTTCTCGGCCTGGATCAAGCCCGAGCGCGCCGACGGCGAGTTGCTGGCCTTCGGCGGCCTCACGCTCTCGCTGCACGGCGGCGTGCCGGTGCTCGGCGTGGCGGCGGCCACCGCCCCCGGCGGCGCGCCACTGGCCCTGGGTGCGTGGCGCCACATCGCGGTGAGCGCGGGCAGCAACACCGTGCTCTACATCGACGGCAAGGTCGCCACCAGCCTGCCGGCCGCTTTCGCGCCCGCCGGGGCGCTGCGCATCGGCGGCGGCCTGGTTGGCGAGATCGACGAGGCCCAGGTGTCCACGGTGCAGCGCACCGAGGCCTGGATCGCCACGCAGGCCGACTCGCAGGGCCAGGCCGGCCGCCTGGTGCGCATGGGCCAGGAAGAGACCACCGACACCAGCGGCGAGACCGGCTACTTCGTGGCCACCATGAACAACCTGACCGTCGACGGCTGGGTGGTCACCATCATCTGCGTGCTGATGCTGTTCGTGGCGATCTACGTGATCGCGGCCAAGGCGCTGCTGCTCGCGCGCGTGGAAAAAAGCAACCCGCGCTTCGGCGAGGCCTTCGACCGGCTCAGCGCCAGCCTGCGCTCGCTCGACGCCGGCGCGCAGGAGCACGCCCGCCAGCTCGACACCCTGACCGCCCCCACCGAGCAGTTCCACCACTCGCCGCTGCACCGCATCTACCAGGTGGGCGCGCGCGAGCTGAAGTCGCGTTTCCACCTGGGCGACCCCAAGGCACCGGTGGTGGAGCACGACGGCGTGACCGCGCCCTCGGTGAGCGAACGCGCCATGCTGGCCGTGCGCGCCGCGCTCGACGCCCAGATGACGCGCGAGCGCCAGCGGCTGGACCGCGGCATGGTGCTGCTGACGATCGCGATCTCGGGCGGCCCCTTCCTCGGCCTGCTGGGCACCGTGGTCGGCGTGATGATCACCTTCGCGGCCATCGCCGCCGCGGGCGACGTGAACGTGAACGCCATCGCGCCCGGCATCGCGGCCGCGCTGGTGGCCACCGTGGCCGGCCTGGGCGTCGCGATCCCCGCGCTGTTTGGCTACAACTACCTGCAGACCAAGATCAAGGCCTTGTCCAACGACATGACGGTTTTCGTGGACGAGTTCGTCACGAAGATGGCCGAGACCTACGGAGACTGAGGCCATGGCACAGGTTCAGGAAGACGGTGCCGTCTACGACGACATCAACATCACGCCGATGCTCGACCTGGCCTATGTGCTGCTGGTCATCTTCATCCTCATGACCACGGCCTCGGTGCAGGGCATCAAGGTCAACCTGCCCCGGGCCAGCAACACGCCCAGCCTGGCCAAGCCGGCCACGCGTGCCATCACCATCACCGAGACCGGCGCGCTCTACCTCGACGCCTACCCCATGGCCACCATCGCCGACCTGGAGGCGCGCCTGCTGCAGTTCAAGGCCGCCACGCCGGAGTTTCCGATCGTGGTCAAGGGCGACTCCGCCGTGCAGTACGCGAAGGTGGTCGAGGTGCTCGACCTGCTGGGTCGGCTCGACCTGAACCAGATCGGCCTGGTCACGCAGCGCTCGGCGAAATGAAGACCCCCCCGCCGCGCTTCGCGCGTCCCCCCCGAGGGGGCGGCACTGGCGGCCCGGCAAAGCCGGTTCCGCGGTGCCTCTGGTTTGAAACCCCTCGCGCCGGGCCACGCTCATGAACCCGCGCCTGTTCCGTGTCGTGGCCGTCGGGCTGCTGCTGACCTTGCTGATCGCGCTCGGCGTGTGGCTCTACAAGCTGTTCAGCGAACCCACCGAGCCCACGAAGAAGCGCGCGGTGCAGCAGATCGAGCTGCTCAAGCCACCGCCGCC
>NZ_JBYTAE010000084.1:0-28908 GCF_058787875.1 Hydrogenophaga sp. FW305-3-2-15-A-LB1
GCTGCGGGGGGGGCGGGGGGGGGCGCGGCGGGTGGCGTCGGTGCGGCTTCCACCGCCGCGGCCGGCAGCGCGGCCGGTGGTGCCGCGGTCTCGGGCTCCGGCGCAGTGGTGGTGTCGGCCGACGTTCCTTTGGGGCCATTGAGCAGGCGCAAGGCCTCGGGCCTGAGCTGCTGCGCCAGGCGCTGGGGCTCGCGCTGCTCGATCGGGGCCAGGCCCAGGCCGCCCAGGTAGCCCTGGGTCCAGGCGAAATAGCCCGCGTTGGCCAGCACCAGCACGATGACCGCCCACCTCAACACGGGCGCACACTCACTTCTGAACTGGTGACGGTCAACATGCCCTGGTCGGTCAACACCTGCAGGGCACCGTCGGGGGTCACCCCGCAGGCCGTGCCCCGGGTGCCATCGGAGAGTTGCACGGCCAGGCCCTGCAAGGCGTCCAGGCCGGCGAAACGCTGCGCAAAGGCGCCAAAGCCTTGCGAGGCGAACGCCAGCACGTCCTGCACCAGCGGCGGCGCCACGCGCTCGAGCACCTCGCCGGGCGTGATGCCCACGCTGACCTCGGCCAGTCCGGCCGGCGCCATGGCGGCCACGGTCGAGCCGTCGGGCACCAGGGCGGCCACGGCCGAGGCCTCGGGCCGGGCGATGTTGATGCCCACGCCGATCACCACCATTCGCTGGCCCTGCGCCGCGTCACCGGTGCTGGCGGTCTCCACCAGGATGCCGCCGAGCTTGCGCTGGTGCAGCCAGAGGTCGTTCGGCCATTTCAGCCGCACGTCGGGGTGCAGGCTGTGGGCCAGGCTCACGCCCACCGCGAGCGACAGGCCCGACCAGTTCGATGGCGCCAGCGGCAGGGCGATGGAAAACGTGAGCGATTGGCCCGGCTTGCTGTGCCAGCCCTTGCCGAGCCGGCCCCGCCCGGCGGTCTGCTGCTCGGCGGTCAGCAGCACCGGCTCCATGAGGCCGCTGCGCGCGCGCCGCATGAGCTCGCTGCTGGTGGAGTCGATGCTGGGCAGCACCTCCACCGTGAAGCCCGGCAGCAGGGGCACCACGGCTTCCCAGACCGCTTCCGCGTGACGGGTCAGGGTGTCTGCCATGCGAGGGGAGAGGTCCTTAGCCGAGCTTGGACGCGCGTCCCGCGCGTTTGGGGGCGAGCAGCGTGCCGCGGCACTTCTTGGCGCCGCACCAGCAGGGGTACTCGGCCTTGAGCTTGGGCGTGTAGGGCTCGTCGATCACCAGGCCGTAGTCGTAGAACAGCTCCTCGCCGGCCTGGATGGGGCGCAACGAACGGATGAACACCCGGCCGTCTTCCACGTCGGCTTCGCAGTTGGGCTTGCAGCTGTGGTTGATCCAGCGCGCCGAATTGCCGCCGACCTTGGCGTCGATCACGTGCTCTTCATCGATGTGGAAGTAGAACGTGTGGTTCGGGTCGCTCGGGTCGTGCGGATGGCGGCGCAGCGCCTCCTCCCAGGTGATGATCTCGCCCACGTATTCGATGAGCGTCTCGCCCTCGGCCAGATCGACCACGGCGTACACGCCCTTGCCATGCACGCCGGAGCGCCGGGTCTGGATGCGGCGGCTGGCGGCGGGGGCGGCGGCCTTGGTCTTGGTGGAAGAAGGGCGCGGCTGCGTCTGGCGGGGGCTTTTCGTCACGGCCGAAATATTTGGTAAGGTTGTTTCATGCAGGTGCGCGCGGGTGTGCGCGTGCCCATGTGCGCGTGTACACGCGCGTGGAAAGCCGATTGTAGAGATGAAAACCCTGGTCATTGCCGAGAAGCCATCCGTGGCCCAAGACATCGTGCGAGCGCTTACCCCGGTGGCGGGCAAGTTCGACAAGCACGATGACCACTTTGAGAATGACAAGTACGTGGTGACTTCCGCCGTGGGTCACCTGGTGGAGATCGCTGCGCCGGAGGAATTCGACGTGAAGCGCGGCAAGTGGAGCTTCGCGCACCTGCCGGTGCTGCCGCCGTACTTCGAACTCAAGCCGATCGACAAGACCAAGTCGCGGCTGTCCGCGGTGGTCAAGCTCGTCAAGCGCAAGGATGTGTCGCGCCTCATCAACGCCTGTGACGCGGGCCGCGAGGGGGAGCTGATCTTCCGCCTGATCGAGCAGTACGCAGGCGGCCTGAAGAACGGCAGCTACCAGCCGCTGGGCAAACCGGTGCAGCGCCTGTGGCTGCAGTCGATGACGCCCGCGGCCATTCGAGACGGCTTCGAGCAGCTGCGCAGCAACGAGCAGATGCTGGGCCTGGCCGATGCCGCGCGCAGCCGTTCCGAGGCCGACTGGATGGTCGGCATCAACGGCACGCGCGCCATGACCGCCTTCAACTCGCGCGACGGGGGCTTCTTCCTCACCACCGTCGGCCGGGTGCAGACGCCCACGCTGTCCATCGTGGTCGAGCGTGAGGAAAAGATCCGCGCCCACAGGAGCCGCGACTACTGGGAAATCCACGCCAGCTTCCTGGCCGAAGCCGGCGAGTACCCGGGCAAGTGGTTCGACCCCAACTTCAAGAAGCCCACCGGTGACGATGCCGACGCCGAGCTGCGCGCCGACCGCGTCTGGACCCAGCGCGAGGCGCTGGCGATCGCCGACGCGGTGCGGGGCAAGGCCGCCAGCGTCAAGGAAGAGAGCAAGCCCACCACCCAGGCCTGCGGCCTGCTGTACGACCTGACCAGCCTGCAGCGCGAGGCCAACGGCCGCTTCGGCTTCTCGGCCAAGACCACGCTGCAACTGGCGCAAAGCCTGTACGAGCGCCACAAGGCCCTGACCTACCCCCGGACCGACTCGCGCGCCCTGCCCGAGGACTACCTGCCCACCGTCAGGCAGACCTTCGAGATGCTGGCCGGCAGCGGCATGAAGCACCTCGCGCCGCACGCGAAGACCGCGCTGGACAACAGCTACATCCGCCCGAGCAAGCGCATCTTCGACAACAGCAAGGTCAGCGACCACTTTGCCATCATCCCCACGCTGCAGGCGCCCAGCGGCCTGAGCGAAGCCGAGCAGAAACTGTACGACCTGGTCGTGCGCCGCTTCCTGGCGGTGTTTTTCCCGAGCGCCGAGTTCATGGTGACCACGCGCATCAGCTCGGTGCTGAACCACCACTTCAAGACCGAAGGCAAGGTGCTCGTGAAGCCGGGCTGGATGGCCGTCTATGGCAAGGAGGCCGCCGAGGACGTGGCCGATGCCAAGGACGGTGACAAGGGCCAGAACCTGGTGCCCGTGCGCGAGGGCGAGACCGTGCGCACCGAGAGCGTCGAGCCCAAGGGCCTGAAGACCAAGCCGCCCGCGCGCTATTCGGAAGCCACGCTGCTGGGCGCCATGGAAGGCGCCGGCAAGCTGGTGGACGACGACGAGCTGCGCGAAGCCATGCAGGAAAAGGGTCTGGGCACGCCTGCCACGCGCGCGGCCATCATCGAAGGCCTGCTGACCGAGAAGTACATGTTCCGCGAAGGCCGCGAGATCATCCCCACCGCCAAGGCCTTCCAGCTCATGACGCTGCTGCGCGGCCTGGGCGTGGAAGAACTCTCCAAGCCCGAGCTCACCGGCGAGTGGGAGTACAAGCTCGCGCAGATGGAGCATGGCCAGCTCAGCCGCGCCGCCTTCATGGGCGAGATCGCCGCCATGACCGAGCGCATGGTGAAGAAGGCCAAGGAATACGACCGCGACACCATTCCGGGCAACTACGCCACGCTGTCCACGCCCTGCCCGAACTGCGGCGGCGTGGTGAAGGAAAACTACCGCCGCTACACCTGCACCGGCGCCGACGGCAACAGCGAGGGCTGCGGCTTCTCGTTCGGCAAGTCGCCCGCCGGGCGCACCTTCGAGCCCGAGGAGGCCGAACAGCTGCTGCGCGACAAGAAGATCGGCCCGCTCGAAGGTTTCCGCTCCAAGGCGGGTTGGCCCTTCGTGGCCGAGATCGTGATCAAGTTCAACGAAGAAGAAAAGAACTGGAAGCTGGAGTTCGACTTCGGCGACGACAAGAAGGGCGAAGAAAGCGGCGAGCTGGTGGACTTCACCGGCAGCGAGTCGCTCGGCGCTTGTCCCAAGTGCGGCAGCCCGGTGCACGAGCACGGCAGCAACTACGTGTGCGAAAAATCGGTGCCAACCCTGGCCCAGCCGACGCCCACGTGCGACTTCAAGAGCGGCAAGATCATCCTGCAGCAGCCGGTGGCGCGCGAGCAGATGAGCAAGCTGCTGGAGACCGGCAAGACCGACCTGCTCGACAAGTTCGTTTCGATGCGCACGCGCCGCGCGTTCAAGGCCTTCCTGGCCTGGGACAAGGAAGCCGGCAAGGTGAACTTCGAGTTCGAGCCGCGCGCGAGCAAGTTCCCGCCGCGCAAGACCGCCGCCGGCGCGCCGGCCAAGGCCGCCCCGGCGAAGAAGGCCGCGCCCGCCAAGAAGGCACCCGCGGCCAAGAAAGCCGCGGCGGCCAAGACGCCCAAGGCACCGCGCAAGACCACGGCGGCCAGCGGCAAGCAGCCCAGCGCCGCCCTGGCCGCGGTGATCGGCGAAGGCCCGGTGTCCCGCCCCGAGGTGGTGAAGAAGCTGTGGGACTACATCAAGGCCAACGGCTTGCAGGACGCCACCGACAAGCGCCGCGTCAATGCCGATGCCAAGCTCGCCGCCGTGTTCGGCAAGCCGCAGGTCACCATGTTCGAGATCGCCGGCATCGTGGGCCAGCACCTGAGCTGATTGTTTTCAAGAGGATTTTCCGCATGAGCCTGACTCTCTATTTCGCCCCTGGCGCGTGTTCCTTCGTGCCCCACAGCATGCTGGAGCTCTCCGGCGCCGCGTTCGAGCCACACAGCGTCAAGCTGCACAAGAACGAGCAGCGCAGCCCCGAGTACCTGGCGATCAACCCGCGTGGCCAGGTGCCGGTGCTGGTGGACGATGGCCAGGTGATCACGCAGATCGTGGCCATCCTGCTGCACCTCGATGCGAAGCTGCCCGAGGCGGGCATCCTGCCGGCGTCCGGCCTGGCGCGCACGCGCGCGCTGCAGACCCTGACCTGGATGAACAACACCGTGCACCCCACCTTCACGCACGTGTTCATGCCGGACAAGTTCACCGACGACGAGGCCGCCAAGCAGGCGATCCGTGCCCACGCCGCCAAGACCTACAAGGGCCTGCTGGACGAGATCGAGGTGATGGCCAGGCAGGCCTCGCCCTGGATGATGGGCGAGCGCCCCGGCGCGCTGGACGCCTACGCGCTCACGCTGCTGCGCTGGGGCGGTTTTGCGGGCATCGATCCCACCACCCAGCCGGCGACCTGGGACCTGGCCCAGCGCTTCGCCGCGCTGCGGCCGGTGGCGCGCGCGGTCGAGCGCGAAAAGCTGATGCTCAACATCTACAAGCCCAAGGCCTGAACGTTCAGGCCGGCAGGCGGGGCGTCTTCGGGGTGAAGCGCACCGAGGCCAGCAGACCGGGCGGGTTGCGCTCGGGGTGCGCGCTGTCGATCAGCACCGTGGCGCCGTGCTGCTGCGCGATCTCCTGCACGATGGTCAGGCCCAGGCCCGAGCCGTCCACGTTGGTGCCCAGCGCGCGGTAGAACGGCTGCAGCACGAACTCGCGTTCGCTCTCGGGAATGCCCGGGCCGTTGTCCTCCACCTGCAGGATCTGCACGCCGCTGAATGGGTCGATCAGCACGCGCGCGGTGACCACGCCGCCGCGCCCGCTGTAGTTGATCGCGTTGTCCACCAGGTTGCGCACCATCTCCTGCAGCAGGATGGGGTTGCCGTCCATCAGACAGTCTTCCGGCACCTCCTCGGGGCCTTCGCAGCCCAGGTCGATGCCGTGTTCCAGCGCGCGCGGCACCGAGTCCTGCACCACACCGCGCACCAGGCGCGCCAGGTCCACGCGCGCGCTGGGCAGGGTGCGGCCGGTGGTCTCGGCGCGCGCCAGCGCGAGCAGCTGGTTCACGGTGTGCGTGGCGCGTGAGCTGGAGCGCGCGATCTGCTTGAGCGAGCTGTGGATTTCCTCCGCGTTGCTCTCGCGCTGGGCCAGTTCGGCCTGCATGCGCAGGCCGGCCAGCGGCGTCTTGAGCTGGTGCGCCGCGTCGGCCAGGAAGCGCCGCTGCGTGGTGAGCGAGGCCTTCAGGCGCGTGAGCAGGTCGTTGATCGACGACACCAGCGGCGCGACCTCCTGCGGGATGGCCGACTCCTCGATCGGGCTCAGGTCGTCGGGCTTGCGCGCGCGGATGCGCTGCTCCAGCTCGTTGAGCGGGCGGATGCCACGCACCAGCGCCAGCCACACCAGCAGCACGGCCAGCGGCAGGATGACGAACTGCGGCACCATCACGCCCTTGATGATTTCGGCCGCCAGCGTGGAGCGCTTGCCGCGCGTCTCGGCCACCTGCATCAGCACCAGGTGCTGGGCGTCGTTGCGTTCGAGCCAGGTGTAGGCCACCCGCACCTCGTCGCCGCGCACCACGTCGTCGCGCAGCAGCACGCGGCCGGCCTCGGGCGTCTCGTCCTCGCGCGGGCGGGGAAAGTCCAGCTCACCGCTGACGAGCTTGCCGCGCGGGTCGATCACCTGGTAGTAGACGAGGTCGCTGTCGTCGGCGCGCAGCAGGTCGCGCGCCTGCGCGTTGAGGTTGAAGCTGATCTGCCCGTTCTGGTTCGCCACGAACTGCGTGAGCGCCTGCAGGTTGAACTCCAGCGCACGGTCGAACGGTTTGCTTGCGATGCCCTGGGCCACGAACCAGGTCAGGGCCAGCGACAGCGGCCACAGCAGCAGCAGCGGCGTGAGCATCCAGTCCAGGATCTCGCCGAACAGACTGCGCTGTTCGCGCTGGAACAGGCCGAACGACTTCGGGATGGGGCGGCCCGCCACCGGCGGCGGTGCGGCCTCGATCAAAGCCTCGGTTTCAGCCGGCGATTTTTTCAAGGCAGTAGCCCAGACCGCGCACGGTGGCGATGCGGATCGGGCCCTTCTCGATCTTCTTGCGCAGGCGGTGGATGTAGACCTCGATGGCGTTGTTGCTCACCTCTTCGCCCCACTCGCACAGGCGCTCGACCAGCTGGTCCTTGCTCACCAGGCGCCCGGCGCGCTGCAGCAGCACCTCCAGCAGGCCGAGTTCACGCGCCGAGAGCTCGACCATCTTGCCGTCGATGGTGGCCACGCGGCCGGCCTGGTCGTATTCGAGCGGGCCGTGGCGGATGGTGTTGGTGGAGCCGCCCATGCCGCGCCGGGTGAGCGCGCGCACGCGGGCTTCGAGTTCCTGCAGCGAGAACGGCTTGGCCATGTAGTCGTCGGCGCCGTAGTCCAGGCCCTTGACGCGCTCCTCGATGCTGTCGGCCGCGGTGAGGATGAGCACCGGCAGCGTGGAGCCGCGCGAACGCAGGCGCTTGAGCACCTCCAGGCCGTGCAGCCGGGGCAGGCCCAGGTCCAGGATCAGCAGGTCGAACTCGTTGTTGGTCAGCAGGGCGGCGTCGGCCTCGGTGCCGCTGGTGACGTGGTCCACCGCCGCGCCGGCGGCGCGCAGGCTGCGCAGCAGGCCGTCCGCCAGCACGTGGTCGTCTTCGGCAATCAGGATGCGCATGGGAAGGTCTCCTGGGTGGCTGCCGGGGCAGCGCTTCATCGGGGATGCCCGGCATCGGGCGAACCATTTTAGGCCGCGCAGGCCCCTGCGGCACGGTGTTCAGCGGGGTGGCACGGCCGCGCGCGCGCCGGGTGATTCCGAGCCATAGGCCTCCAGGCCGAGCGCCACCACGGTGGCCACCGCGTCGCCCACCTGGGCGCGGAATTCCGCCTCGGCCTGGGCCACGGCCTGGCGGAACGCCTCCAGCCACAGCAGGCCGGTGTCGGTGAACACGATGCGCCGTGCCCGCGCATCGCGCGCGTCCGCCTCGCGCCGCACCAGGCCCCAGGCCTCGCACTGCGTCACCAGGTCGCCCATGGCCTGCTTGCTCATGCCCGCCTGGTGCGCCAGCTCGGTCAGGCGCGAGCCGTGCAGGCCCAGGTGGCGCGTGATGTGGATGTGCGCGGCGCCCACCTGCGCCCGCGCCGCCAGGTGCGAGAGCGCCAGCGGCACGTTGGCGTCGTGCGCCATCAGGCTGAGCACGCGCTCGTCGAAGCGGCGCAGCGCCAGGCCCATCAGGCGCCCCAGATGGCCGCCGCGCCAGCGGTCGTCGGGCAAAACAGGGGCGGTGTCGGGCATTCGCCGATGGTAAGGCAAACTGACCAAATAATGCCTTGTTCGAATTCAACCTGCCTGTAAACTCCTGCTCAAGCATCCAGCCTGTACGCATTCACAGGCTTTGCGAACCTCTACCACCCGCTCAGGAGCCCCTCATGGACGCAGCCGTCAAGAACAACCCCCTCAACAGCGAAAAAGCCAAGGCCTTGCAGGCCGCGCTGGCCCAGATCGAAAAGCAGTTCGGCAAGGGCACCATCATGCGGTTGGGCGAGGGTGAGGTGATCGAGGACATCCAGGTCGTCTCCACCGGCTCGCTGGGCCTGGACATCGCCCTGGGCGTCGGCGGCCTGCCCAAGGGCCGCGTGGTCGAGATCTACGGCCCGGAATCCTCGGGCAAGACCACGCTGACCCTGCAGGTCATTGCCGAAATGCAGAAGCTCGGCGGCCAGTGCGCCTTCGTCGATGCCGAGCACGCGCTGGACATCCAGTACGCGCAGAAGCTTGGCGTGAACCTGCAGGACCTGCTCATTTCCCAACCCGACACCGGCGAGCAGGCGCTCGAGATCGTCGACAGCCTGGTGCGTTCCGGCGCGGTCGATCTGATCGTGGTCGACTCGGTGGCCGCGCTCACGCCCAAGGCCGAACTCGAAGGCGAAATGGGCGATTCGCTGCCCGGCCTGCAGGCCCGCCTGATGAGCCAGGCGCTGCGCAAACTCACGGCGCACATCAAGAAGACCAACTGCATGGTCATCTTCATCAACCAGATCCGCATGAAGATCGGTGTGATGTTCGGCAGCCCCGAAACCACCACCGGCGGCAACGCGCTGAAGTTCTACGCCTCGGTGCGCCTGGACATTCGCCGCACCGGCACGATCAAGAAGGGCGAGGAAGCGATCGGCAACGAGACCAAGGTCAAGGTGGTCAAGAACAAGGTCTCGCCACCCTTCAAGACGGCCGAGTTCGACATCCTGTTCGGCGAAGGCATCAGCCGCGAGGGCGAGATCCTCGACCTGGGCGTGGTGCATCGCGTGATCGAGAAATCGGGTGCCTGGTACGCCTACAACGGCGAGAAGATCGGCCAGGGCCGCGACAATGCGCGCGAATTCCTGCGCGAGAACATCGAACTGCGCGTGGAGATCGAGAACAAGGTGCGCACCGAGCTGGGCGTGCCGCTGCTGCCGGTGGACGAAGCGCCTGCGCCCGCCAAGGGCGGCAAGGCCGAAAAGGCCGAGAAGGCGGCCAAGGCCAAGGACGTTGACGCCACGCCGGCGGCCTGATCCCCGCCCTTGCGCGCATGGCCTTCGACCAGATTTCCCTCAAAGGCCGTGCGCTGCGCCTGCTCGCCGGGCGCGAGCATTCACGCGCCGAGTTGCAGCGCAAGCTGAGCGCGCACGAAACCGAGCCCGGCGAGCTGGCGAAAGCGCTGGACGAGCTGGAGGCCAAAGGCTTCATCAACGAGCAGCGCGTGCTGGAGTCGGTGCTGCACCGGCGCTCGGCCCGCCTGGGCGCGTCTCGCGTGCGCCAGGAGCTGCAGGCCAAGGGGCTGGACCCGCAGGCGGTGGCCGAGGCGGTGGCGGGCCTGCAGGGTTCGGAAGAAGCGCGCGCGCGCGAGGTCTGGCGCAAGCGCTTCGCCGGGCCGCCGGCCGACGCCGCCGAGCGCGGCAAGCAGATGCGTTTCCTGCTCACGCGCGGCTTTGGCGCCGAGGTGGTGCGGCGCGTGGTGAAGGGCGCGCCTGCCGACGACAGCGAGGACTGAACGCGCGCGTCAGCGTGGCTGGGTGGCCGAGGCGCCGCCCGGCGCCCGGGGCGGGCGCAGCATGCGCCAGGCCAGCAGGCCGCTGGCCACCATGATGCCCGTGCCCAGCACCGCGGCGGCCTGCAGCCCATCGACAAAGGCGCTGCGCGCGGCCAGCCCCAGGGCCTCGGCCAGCGGCGCGGGCAGGCTTTCGGCGACCCGCAGCGCGCCGCCCAGGGTCGAGGCTTCGGCCACGGCCTCCTGGGGCAGGCCCGCCGGCAACTGGCCCGCCATGCCGGCGCGGTAGAGGCCCGTGGCCATGCTGCCGAACACCGCGATGCCCAGGGCGCCGGACAGCTCCGCGCTGGTCTCCGACAGGGCCGATGCCGCGCCCGCGCGCTCGGGCGGCGCCGAGCTGATGACGATGTCGTTGCCCAGCGTGAACACCGGCGCCATGCCGATGCCCATGAGCGTCATGCCCACGACCAGCGCGGCAAGGCCATGGGGGCCATCGACCAGCGCCACGCCCGCGAAGCCGACCGCTGCCACCGCCAGCCCCGTCACCATGGTGCGGGGCGCCGAATAACGTTGCGCGATGGCCGGTGTCAGCATCGAACCGACCACGAACGACAGGGCCCAGGGCACGGTGCACAGGCCCGCCACCAGGGGCGAGAGGCCCAGCACCAGCTGCAGGTGCTGCGAGATGAAGATGTAGACGCCGAACATCGCGAACGAGGTAAGGGCATAGGTGCAGATGGCGGCCGCGAAGCGGGGCTGGCCGAACAGCCGCAGGTCGAGCAGCGGGTAGGCGATGCGGCGCTGGCGCCGCACGAAGGCCACGCCCGCCGCGAGGCCGAGCGCCGCAGCCACCCAGGTCGGCGCGTCCACATGGCCTTCGGCCGCCTGCTTGAGCGCGAACACGCCGCCGAGCACGGCGGTGAGCGAGAGCGCCACGCTGCCCAGGTCGAGCCGGCCCGCCTCGGGGTCGCGGTACTCGGGCAGCAGGAAGGGGCCCACCGCCAACAGCAGCAACATCACCGGCACCGCGGCCCAGAAGATCGCGGGCCAGGCGAAGTACTGCAGGATCACGCCACCCACCAGCGGGCCGATCGCGCCACCCACCGAGTAGCTCGAGATCCAGATGCCGATGGCGATGCGGCGCTCGCGCTCATCGCGGAACATGTTGGAGATGAGCGAGAGCGTGGACGGCGCCAGCGTGGCGCCGGCGATGCCGAGCAGCGCGCGCGTGGCGATGAGGGCCTGCGCGGTGGTGGACAGGGCCGCCGCCACCGAGGCGGCCGCGAACGCCATCGCCCCGATCATCAGCAGCCGGCGCCGCCCGATCTTGTCGCCCAGCGTGCCCATGGTGATCAGCAGGCCGGCGACCATGAAGCCGTAGATGTCGATGATCCAGAGCAGTTGCGCGGACGAAGGCCGCAGGTCGGCGCTGATGGCGGGCAGCGCGAGGTTGAGCACCGTGAGGTCCATGGCATAGACCAGGCAGGGCAGGGCGATCACGCCCAGCGCCACCCATTCGCGGCGCGTGGCCCGGGGTGGAGCGATCTCGATGGCTGGCGGAGTGGCAGGCATGGGGTTTCCTCGAGGTTCGGCGGTGGACCGCGCCGAGATCCGGCGCCATCCTGGGGTACGACGAACCAGGGCCGGGCGTTTCGACAACCCGCCGCTCAGCCTTACAGGCCGAGCATCAGCTTCAGGTTCTGCACCGCGGCGCCGCTGGCGCCCTTGCCCAGGTTGTCCAGCCGGGCGACCACCACCGCCTGCTTCGCCTCGCCGTTGCCGAACACGCGGATTTCGAGCTGGTTGGTGTCGTTCAAGGCCAGGGCGTCGAGCTTGCCGTCTTCGGTCGCCGGTTGCACGCTCACCCATTCACTGCCCGCGTAGTGCTTTGCGTAGGCCGCGTGCAGGTCTGCCAGCGTGGGCTGGCCGGGCAGGGTGTCCAGATGCAGGGGCAACTGCACCAACATGCCCTGTGCGAAGTTGCCGACGGATGGCACGAAGATGGGCCGGCGCGTGAGGCCGGTGTAGGCCAGGATTTCCGGGATGTGCTTGTGCTTGAGGCCCAGGGCGTACAGCTCATAGGCCGGGGCTTCGCCTTTTTCGTAGGCCTCGATCATGGTGCGGCCGCCGCCCGAGTAGCCGCTGACGGCGGGCAGGCAGACCGGGTAGTCGGCGGGCAGCAGGCCGGCGTCGACCAGCGGGCGCAGCAGGGCAATGGCGCCGCTGGCATAGCAGCCCGGGTTGGCCACGCGGCGGGCGTTGACCACCGCGTCGCGCTGGCCCGGCGCGAGTTCGGGGAAACCGAACACCCAGCCGGGTGCGGTGCGGTGGGCGGTGGAGGCGTCGATGACCTTGGGCTGCCGGCCGGGCAGGGCATCGATCATGGCGACCGATTCGCGCGCCGCGTCGTCGTGCAGGCAGAGGATGACCAGATCGACCTGCGCCATCAGCTCGCGCTTGGCGACCGGGTCCTTGCGGCGCTCGGGTGCGATGCTCACGAGTTCGATCTGCGGCATGCCTTGCAGGCGCTCGCGAATCTGCAACCCGGTGGTGCCTGCTTCGCCGTCGATGAAAACCTTGGCCATGGCCGCTCTGCCTTGTCAGTTGGATTCAGGGGGAATACCAAACCCGCGCGTCGAATGCGCGCTTTTGGTGCGTTGCACCATGATACAGTCCCGGGTTGCTGTTTTCAGTGCCCACCCAGCGGCCACCCCGGTTCGGCCGTCACTCTTTTACCTGTTCCTGAGAGACACCTCATGAAGATCCATGAATACCAAGGCAAGGAAATCTTGCGCCAGTTTGGTGTGCCCGTGCCCCGCGGCATTGCGGCATTTACGGTGCAAGAGGCGGTGGAAGCCGCTCAAAAGCTCGGCGGCCCGATCTGGGTGGTCAAGGCCCAGATCCACGCCGGTGGCCGTGGCAAGGGCGGTGGCGTGAAGGTGGCCAAGTCGGTGGACGACGTCAAGCGCCTGGCCGGCGAAATCCTGGGCATGCAGCTCAAGACGCACCAGACCGGCCCCGAAGGCCAGAAGGTTCGCCGCCTCTACATCGAAGACGGCGCCGACATCAAGAACGAACTGTACGTCTCGCTGGTGACCGACCGCGCGACGCAGAAGGTGGCCCTGATCGCTTCGAGCGAGGGCGGCATGGACATCGAGGAAGTGGCGCACGCCACGCCCGAAAAGATCATCACCGAGATGATCGATCCCCTGACCGGCATCACCACCGAGCAGAGCAAGAAGGTGGCCGCGGCCATTGGCCTGACCGGCGCTTCCGTTGACCAGGCCGTGGACATCTTCTCCAAGATCTACAAGTGCTACATGGACACGGATGCGTCGCTGGTGGAGATCAACCCGCTGAACTGCGACTCCAAGGGCAACCTGATGGCGCTGGACGCGAAGTTCAACTTCGACGCGAACGCGCTGTTCCGCCACCCTGAGATCGTGGCCTACCGCGACCTGGACGAAGAAGACCCGGCCGAAGTGGAAGCCTCCAAGTTCGACTTGGCCTACATCAGCCTGGACGGCAACATCGGCTGCCTGGTCAACGGCGCCGGCCTGGCCATGGCCACCATGGACACCATCAAGCTGTTCGGTGGCGAGCCCGCCAACTTCCTGGACGTGGGCGGTGGCGCCACTGCGGAGAAGGTGACGGAAGCCTTCAAGATCATGCTCAAGAACCCCAACGTCAAGGGGATCCTGGTCAACATCTTCGGCGGCATCATGAAGTGCGACACCATCGCCACCGGCGTGATCACCGCCTGCAAGGCCGTGAACCTGTCCGTGCCGCTGGTGGTGCGCATGAAGGGCACCAACGAAGAGCTGGGCAAGAAGCTGCTGGCCGAATCCGGCCTGCCCATCATCGCCGCAGACACCATGGCCGAAGCGGCGACCAAGATCGTTGCTGCCGTCAAGTAAGCCCGGAGAAACATCATGTCCATCTACATCAACAAAGACACCAAGGTCATCACCCAGGGCATCACGGGCAAGACGGGCCAGTTCCACACCGAGAAGTGCCAGGAATACGCGAACGGCAAGAACGCTTTCGTGGCCGGCGTGAACCCGAAGAAGGCCGGCGAGTCGATCTTCAACATCCCGATCTACGCCTCCGTCAAGGAAGCCGCGACGCAGACCGGCGCCACCGTGTCGGTGATCTACGTGCCGCCCGCGGGCGCCGCCGCCGCCATCTGGGAGGCCGTGGAAGCCGACCTGGACATGGCCATCTGCATCACCGAAGGCATCCCGGTGCGCGACATGCTCGAAGTGCGCAACAAGATGAAGGCCAAGGAAGCCGCCGGCGGCAAGAAGACCCTGCTGCTGGGCCCCAACTGCCCCGGCCTGATCACGCCCGACGAGATCAAGATCGGCATCATGCCCGGCCACATCCACCGCAAGGGCCGCATCGGCGTGGTGAGCCGTTCCGGCACGCTGACCTACGAAGCCGTGGCCATGCTGACGGAAGTGGGCCTGGGCCAGTCGACCGCCGTAGGCATTGGTGGCGACCCCATCAACGGCCTCAAGCACATCGACGTGATGAAGGCCTTCAACGACGATCCCGACACCGACGCCGTGATCATGATCGGTGAGATCGGCGGCCCGGACGAGGCCGACGCCGCCCGCTGGTGCAAGGCCAACATGAAGAAGCCGGTGGTGGGCTTCATCGCGGGCGTGACGGCGCCTCCCGGCAAGCGCATGGGCCACGCGGGCGCGCTGATCTCCGGCGGCGCCGACACCGCCGATGCCAAGCTTGCCGTCATGGAAGAGTCCGGCTTCATCATCACGCGCAACCCGTCGGAACTGGGCAAGCTGCTCAAGGCCCAGCTCTGAGTCACCCCGCGGGTGTGAAAAGGGCAACGCTTGCGTTGCCTTTTTTTATGTCCGCACGGAAATTGAGGTGCCGAATCCACAAAGGCGCTTGCTCGGTCGAACCTGATTGCAACAAAATGCAACATCCAGGATGCCGGCGATTTGCTGGCACCGACGGTGCGCTTGTCTCTGACCTTTGGGCAGTTCGCGGCGACCTGCAGGCGAACCCACCCGGAGAATGCGCGACGTGTCCACCCGCAAGACGAAACCCCTGCAAGGCCGAGGCCGGATCTGGCGATCCGACGCCTTCCTGGGCCTCGGGGTGGTGCTCGCCGTTTTCGCGCTGCACGCTTCGACCGACCTGTTTGACGGTCTGGAACGCCGCTTCTACGACGTCGCCAGCGCGGCCAGCAGCCGCCAGCCCAGTGAGCGCATCGCCATCATCGCGATCGACGACCAGAGCATCGCCAACATCGGGCGGTGGCCCTGGTCGCGCGAGGTGCATGCGGAGCTGATCGACCAGCTCAGCGCGGCCAAGGCCAAGACCGTCGCTCACACCGCCTTCTTCTTCGAACCGCAGACCGACCGGGGCCTGGCCCAGCTGCGGGCCTTGCGCGGCCAGCTCGACGGCACGGCACCCGGCGCCACACCGCTGCCCGATCTGGGCGCCGTGTCGCGCCAGCGCCTGCTGGGATTCATTGGCGAGGCCGAGCAGCGCCTGGATACCGACGCCCGGCTGGTCGCCAGCATGGCGCGCGCGGGCAACGTGATCGTGCCTTCGGTGTTCACCCTGGGTGAGCCGCTGGGCCGGCCCGACGCGCCTTTGCCCGCCTTCGCCCAGCGCAGCGCGCTGGCCGACGACAGCGGCTTTGGCCTGCCGGCGCAACGCACGCAACAGCCCCTGCCCGCCGTGGGGGAGGCCGCCCGGGCGGTGGGCCACCTCAACCAGATTCAGGATGCCGACGGCGCGGTGCGTCGGGAAGCGCTGCTGGTGGACTTCGATGGTTACGCGGTGCCGTCCATGGCGCTGAGCGTCGCGGCGCACAGCCTGAACCTGGGCATGGAGGACATCCGCCTGTGGCCGGGCGAGGGCGTGCAGCTGGGCCCGACCCGCCTGCCGACCGACGAGGCGGCGCGCCTGCTGCCGCAGTTCTACGCCGATCGCGACGGCAAGCCCGCCTTCACGGTGGACTCCTTCTACGACGTGATCTCCGGGCGCATTCCCGCCAGCAAATACACCGACAAGGTGGTCATCATCGGCGCGACCGCCGCGGGCGTGGGCACGCTCTTCACCACCCCGGTGTCGCCGGCGATGTCCCCCGCTGCCATTCTCGCGCACATCACTTCCAGCCTCCTCAATGGGCATTTCATCGCCCAGCCGGCCTGGGGTGGCCTGGCGGTGTTGGGCGTGTTGCTGGTGGTCGTGGCGCATCTGGTGGCGTTGCTGCCGCGCCTGTCCGCCGCTGCGGGCGCCGCGGTGACCGCTGGGCTGTTCCTGCTCCTGCTGGGGGCCGAATATCAACTGCTGGCGTCGGCCGCGATCTGGCTGCAACTGGTGTTCCCGGTCGCGCTGCTGCTGATCGGGCACCTCGCGCTCACCACCCGGCGCTTCCTCGCAACGGAAGCGGGCAAGATCAAGGCGGACGAGGAGTCGGCCGAGACCAACCGCATGATGGGCCTGGCGCTGCAGGGTCAGGGCCAGCTCGACATGGCGTTCGACCGCCTGCGCCGCGTGCCCTTCAGTCCCGCGCTGATGGACAACCTCCGGCACCTCGCGCTGGACTTCGAGCGCAAGCGCCAGCTCAACAAGGCCGAAGCGGTGTACGAGCACATGACCCGGCTCGATCACGCCGACGCCGATGTGGTGGCACGCCTTCAGCGGACCAGGCATCTTTCGAACACGGTGGTGCTGGGGCCGGGCTCGTCGCATCCAGGCGGAACGCTGGTGCTCGGCGATGAGCGTGTCGAGAAACCCATGCTGGGCCGATACCGGATCGAGAAGGAGCTGGGCAAGGGCGCCATGGGCGTGGTGTACCAGGGCCTGGATCCGAAGATCGGGCGCACCGTGGCCATCAAGACGCTGGCGCTGAGCGCCGAGTTCGAAGGCGCGGAGTTGGCCGACGTGCGCGAACGCTTCTTCCGCGAAGCCGAAACGGCCGGGCGGCTGCAGCACCCGAACATCGTCACCATCTTCGATGCGGGCGAAGAGCATGACCTGGCCTACATCGCGATGGAGTTCCTGCAGGGGCGCGACCTCGCGGCGCACACCCGCGACGGACAGCTGTTGCCGGTCGCGGCCGTGCTGTCCATCGGCGAGCGCGTGGCGCTGGCGCTGGACCATGCGCACCGCCAGCAGGTGGTGCACCGCGACATCAAGCCCGCCAACGTGATGTACGACCCCGCCACCGATTCGGTGAAGGTCACCGACTTCGGCATCGCGCGCATCACCGGGTCCAGCAAGACCCGCACGGGCATGGTGCTGGGCACCCCGAGCTTCATGTCGCCCGAGCAGCTGGCCGGCCAGCGCGTGGACGGCCGCTCGGACCTCTATTCGCTGGGGGTCATGCTGTTCCAGTTGCTCACGGGCAGCTTGCCGCTGCGCGGCGACTCGATGGCCGCGCTCATGTACCAGATCGCCAACCAGCCCGCGCCCGATGTGCGTGAACGACGTCCTGAATTGCCGCCGGAACTGGCCGATATACTGAGCAAGACCCTGTCGAAATCGCCTGCGGAAAGGTACCAGACAGGGCTCGAAATCGCCGCCGACCTCCGCAAGACCATCGCCGCCCTGTCGACGTCCCCCGACGTTCACATGGCGCCTCAGACCGTGCCCGCTTCCCATGGGCACGGCCATGAAAACGCGGTGCTTGCCACAGTTGTCACGCCGGTGCCGGTTTCGTCGCGCGAGCCCGAGACAGTCAGCTTCGATATCCGCTTATAAATCCAACAATATGATTTTTGAGTATTTTTGTCTGACAGATCCGGGTCTGGTCAGGGACAACAACGAGGACTCCGTGGCCCTCGATCCCGACAACCAGATCGTGGTGCTGGCCGATGGCATGGGCGGGTACAACGCGGGTGAAGTCGCGAGCGCGATGGCGACCACCTTCATCCGGACCGAGCTCGGGCGATGGATGTCCGAGGGGGGGCATGAGGCCAGCGCGCGCGAACTCAAGCGCGCCATGGAAATCTGCATCGACAACGCCAACCGGTCCATCTTCAACGCCGCGAATTCCAACGCGCAATACGCCGGCATGGGCACCACCCTGGTCATGGGCGTGTTCCATGGCGCGCGCGCCATGATCGGCCATGTGGGCGACTCGCGCTGCTACCGCCTGCGCGCCGGCAGCTTCGTGCAGATCACGCGGGATCACTCCTTGCTGCAGGAGCAGATCGACGCCGGGCTCATTTCGCTGGAGCAGGCCCAGTACGCCACCCACAAGAACCTGGTCACCCGCGCCCTGGGGGTGGAAGACACGGTGTTGCTCGAGGTTAACGAGTACCGGGTCGAGGACGAAGACCTCTATCTGTTCTGTTCCGACGGGCTCAGCGACATGATGAGCGACGAGCGCATTGCCGCCATTCTGGTGACCGCGGGCACGCTGGAGGAAAAGGCGCAGGCCCTGGTGGACGGGGCCAACGACTGCGGTGGACGCGACAATATTTCGGTGATACTGGCGTATGCTCGATCGAAGCCGATCCGCAAAGGCCTGCTCTCGCGGATGCTCGGCAAGTAGTCGCCAGCGCCATTTCAGAATTCAATCAATAGGTTCCAGAGGAGTCGGCCATGCCGAAAATGATCGTTTCCATCGACGGTGTCGTCATCAAGGAAGTGCAACTCACGAAAGACCGCACCACGCTGGGCCGGCGTCCTTACAACGACATCGTGATCGACAACCTCGCGGTCAGCGGTGAGCATGCCGTGATGCAGATGTCGGGCATGGACGTGTTTCTGGAAGACCTCAACAGCACCAACGGCACCTACGTCAACGGCAAGGCGATCAAGAAGCAGCAGCTGCAGAACGGCGATGCCGTCGAAATCGGCAAGTACAAGATCAAGTTCGTGCACGAAGGCGCGAGCGAAACCTACGAAAAGACCACCGTCATCAACGCCGGCTCCGTGGTGGAGGCCGGCGACTCCCAGGGCGCACCGCTGGGCAACGCCGCGATCAAGGTCATGTCCGGCACCGCGGCCGGTCGTGAAGTGCCTCTGGTCAAGGTGGTGACCACCATTGGCAAACCCGGTGTGGCGGTGGCGGCCATCACGCGCCGGCCCCATGGTTATGTGGTGGCCCTGGTCGAAGGCACGCAGAAGCCCACCATCAACGGCAGCCCCATCGGGACCGACGCCGTGAACCTGCACCATGGCGACCTGCTGGAACTGGCCGGCACGCAGATGCAGTTCGTCCAGCACTGAGACGAACCCGAGCCATGCCTGGGCATGGCGGCCATCGGCAGAAATGCCAAAAAAGTCCTTTCCGGCGCCTGGTCAAACGGGTAGCCTTCGGCAGTCGGTTGCCAACCCGGCTTGTTCGGGTTGAGGCAGCCAGTTTCCCCATCCAATGTGCCGGCGGTCCCGGCCATGCCACTGCCAAAGCTGCCAAATGAGGGTCCGCGTACTGGGGTGCTCTGGCGCCATCGCCCATGGTTGCCGCACCACGTCCTTTCTGCTCGACGACAACGTCCTGATCGACGCCGGTACCGGCGTGGGCGATCTGACCCTGGATGAGATGGCGCGGGTGGACCACGTCCTGCTCACCCATTCGCACCTGGATCACGTGGCCGCGCTGCCCCTCATGCTCGATGCCGTGGCCGCCCGGCGCCTGGCCAGTGGCGCTGCGCCGCTGCAGGTGCACGCGCTGCCCGGCACCATCGCCGCGCTCAAGGTGCACATCTTCAACAACCTGATCTGGCCCGACTTCTCCGCCATTCCCAGTGTGGACACGCCGCTCATGCGCTTCGTGTCCATTGCGGTCGGCGAGGTGCTCCATGTCGGCGGCAAGTCGGTCGAGGTCTTGCCTGCGGTGCACACCGTGCCGGCGGTCGGCTTTGCCGCCGCCAGCGCCTCGGGCCACTGGGTCTTCAGTGGCGACACCGGGCGCAACCCGGCGTTCTGGCAGCGCGTCAACCAGCTCCCCGTGGCCCTGCTGGTGATCGAAACCGCCTTCAGCGACCGGGAGCACGCCCTCGCGCAGCGCAGCCTGCACTTGGCCCCCAGCTTGCTGGCGCAGGAACTGGAGCAGATCGATGGCCGCCAGCGCTATCCGATCTACATCACCCACACCAAGCCGGCGGAAACCGGCCTGATCATGGAAGAGATCCGCCGCTTCGACGAAGCGCCCAACCACACGGGCGATGCGCGCCACGACATCCGCTGGCTCAGCGCGGGGCAGACCTTCGAACTGTGACAAAAAGCCGTTGCCTGAGGGCGAGGTGACAAAAATTGTCGGTCGCATGTCGATGCAGGGGTCACCAAATGTCACTGATGCAGGGTAAAGCGCTAAAAAGACCTCAAAAAGCGCGGCATTTCGGGCTGGCACGGTGTCTGCTGATAAGGATGCGTCTTTACCCCAACCTCTGTCTCCTAGGAGTTTCCACATGAAGCTGAAGCATTCCCTGCAAAAAGGTTTCACCCTGATCGAATTGATGATCGTGGTGGCCATCATCGGTATTTTGGCCGCTGTTGCACTGCCGGCATACCAGGACTACACCGTGCGCGCACGCGTGTCGGAAGGCTTAGTCGCTGCTTCGGCTGCAAAGGTTAACGTTCAGGACGTGCTGTCCTCCGGCAACCCCCAGTCATCGGCCAGCGGTTACGCCACCGGCTACACGGCGCCCGCCGCAACGCGCAACGTGACCAGCGTGGCGATCGCGCCCGCCACCGGCGTGATCACCGTGACGACCACCGCAGCAGCTGGTGGCGGTACCCTGACCATCACCCCCAACGCCCCGGCCGGCTCTGGTCTGCCTGATGCTTCTGCCGGTCCTTTCACGCCTCCCGCTCAATCCGTGGCATGGCGTTGTGCCGCCGCCGGAGCCAACGCCACCGCCAACGGTTTCACTGGTGTGACCGCTGGTGACCTGCAAGCCCGTTTCGCACCTGCTGAATGTAAGTAAACTCTTGATTCGCAATGCAAAAGAAAGAGCGCTTCGGCGCTCTTTCTTTTGGAGGCTCTTGACACCATGGCCCTGGTTCCGCGCATTCGATCCGCCGCACAACCCGCATTCCTGCACCTGTTGTTGAGCCTGCTGGTCGCCAGCGTCGTGGCATGGGTGGTATTTCGTGTTTGGTACCCCTCTCCCTTTCACAACATTACGGGGGGAGGGGCGCTGTTCATCATCTTGATGGCGGTCGACGTGGTGTGTGGACCTTTGCTGACTCTGGTGTTGTACGACTCAGCCAAAGCGCGTTGGAAGTGGCGGGTGGACATTGCGCTGATCGCCATCACTCAGTTGAGTGCATTGATTTATGGCCTGGTTCAGGTGGCCGCCGCGCGACCGGTGTTCGTGGCGTTCGAAGGCGATCGGTTCCGTGTTGTGCAGGCTCAGAACGTCGACCGTAAGGCGCTTCAGGACGCCGCCGAATCTTTGCGCTCGTTGGGGTATGGCGGTCCACGATGGTTAGGTGTGAGGCTGGCTCGCATGGGTGATGCCGACCATCTCAACAGCCTGCAACTGGCTATTCATGGTCTGCATCCCGCCTTTCGCCCTTCTCGCTGGCGCCCGTTTGAAGAACAGAAGCCCGAACTGCAGCAGGCGCTGAAGCCCATCGGCGCTTTGCGCCAGAAGAATCCGCAAGGCGGCGCAGCGCTGGATGCCAGGTTGGCAAAGCTGCAGCTGACAGATGACCAAGTCGGGTTCCTGCCACTGGTGCACGAACAGATCACCGACTGGGTGGTGCTCGTCCGCCGAGACGATGGTCAACCTTGTGGATATCTCCATCTGGATGGGTGGTGACACTATGCCTGAGCAAGCCCAACAACCGCTTTCGATTGCCGCGATAGGTCTGTGCAGCCTGCTGGTTGCGGCGCCGTGGTTCTGGCCGCTGCTGATAGGACCCGATTCGTCCATGTGGCCCAACCTCTCAGCCTGGACGGCCGGAGCGTTGCTGTTCCCCTTGTTGCCTCGATTGGGAGAGGATGCCGGGCGGGCGATCGCGAGCGGCTGGTTGCTGGCGGCGCTTGGCAGTGCGGTGTTAGGTTTGCTACAGTACTTCGACTTGGAAAACGGGTTGTTCCCGTGGGTCGCACCCACGGTGCCAGGTCATGTGATCGCGAACGTGCATCAGCCCAACATGCTCGCTTCTCTGCTGGCCGTGGGCTTGCTGAGCGTCTGGTGGTTATTGATGCAACGGCGGCTGACCGCATGGCACGCGACATGGATGACGGTGCTGTTGATCATCGCGTTGGCCGCGACGGCCTCGCGCACCGGAATGCTGCATCTTCTGGCGATTTCCACATTGTTGTTGTATTGGCATCCTCGCCAATGGTGGCGCGTGCTGCCTATCCTCGCACTGGGATGGGGGCTGTATCTGGCTGCCACCGATGTGTTGGCGTGGCTAGCCTGGGTGCTGCGCGGCATCGACATTGACCGTAAGCTCCTGAGTCGACTGAGTGGTGAAACCGGCTGCCAGAGCCGTCTCATCCTGTGGGGCAACATGCTCGAGCTGATTTCGCAGAAGCCTTTGACAGGTTGGGGCCCGGGCGAGCTGATGTATGCCCACTTCATCACCGACTATGCCGGCCCGCGCTTCTGCGACAAACTGTCCAACGCCCACAATTTCCCGCTGCATCTAGCCGTCACACTGGGCGTTCCCCTGGCAACGCTCCTGTGTGCGCTTCTGGCGTATGCGCTCTTCAAGCTTCGATCGTGGGCGGTGCGCGAGCCAAAGGAGCGGTTCTTCTGGGGCGTGCTGGTTCTACTGTTTCTGCACAGCCTGCTGGAGTACCCGATGTGGTACGGCGTTTTCCAGTTGATGGCCTTGCTGGCGGTGTGGCAGATCTACCGCATGCGATCAGGAAATGATGAGCTAGGCGCACCCAAGGGTGCCGCACTGACATACGCCCGGACGGCCGTATCGACACTGTCGCTGTTGGTGATCGGCTTTGTGGCGTGGGATTACCACAAGGTCAGTCAGATTTATCTGCCGGACCACATGCGGATGGCCAGTTTCAAGGAAAACACCTTCAACAAATCGCGCGATACCTTGCTGTTCAGGGAGCATGTGCTGATCGCACAGGTTGTGGGGACCGGACTGAACGCAGACAGCGCCGCGCCCATGCTGCAGGCCTCGCTGGCCGCACTGCACATCGCGCCAGACTCCCGGATCATCCGTCGCGTGATCGAGTCGGCTGCGTTGATGGGAAAGACCGATGTGGTCCGTTTCTACATAGCGCGTTATCGGGCAACCTGGCCCGAGCAATACGAGGAATGGCTCCAGCTGCAGCGGTCCGCGTCTGGTCAGGCCGGCGAGGCGGGCTTGGAGTTGCTCACGAAGTGACCGCTTTTGCCGCCACGCTTCTCGAGCAGGCGCACGTCCGACATCACCATCCCCCGATCCACGGCCTTGCACATGTCGTAGATGGTGAGCAGCGCCACCGACACCGCTGACAGGGCTTCCATTTCCACCCCGGTCTGACCGGTGCATTCGGCGGTTGCAAGACAGCGCACGCTGTGGGACTCGGGTTCGATGTCGAATTCCACCGCCACGCGGGTCAGCGCGATCGGATGGCACAGCGGAATGAGGTCGCTGGTCTTCTTGGCGGCCTGGATGCCGGCGATGCGCGCGATGCCGAGCACGTCACCCTTTTTCGCGGTGCCCGCCTGGATCAACGCCAGCGTGGCCGGCAACATGGTGATGCGGCCTTCCGCGACGGCCACCCGGTGGGTGCTGGCTTTGGCCGCCACGTCGACCATGTGGGCCTGGCCCTGGGCGTCGAAGTGAGTCAGGGGAGAGGAAGCTTTTGTATCGGTCATGGGGGCTTGTTTCGCGGGCTTTACAGAACCGTCGGGCGTTGGCGGCATCATACGGGGATGCGTTTTTTACCGAAGTCGCTGCTTTCCCCTGTTCGACGCACCGCCCTGGGCCTGGGCGTGCTGGCCATGGCGTCGATGCTGCTGCCCACACCGGCCTCGATCGCCCAGCCGGTCCGTGACGGCACGTCCACCTCCTCGCTGCCCAGCCTGGGCGACGGCGATGGCATGTCCATCGCGGCCGAACGGCGCCTGGGGGACCGCATCGCGCGCGACATCTACCGCGATCCGGACTACCTGGACGATCCGGTGCTCGGCGACTACCTGCAGGCCTTGTGGCAGCCCCTGCTGGGCGCGGCGCGCGATCGAGGTGACGTGCCGCCCGAACTGGCCGAGCGCCTGGCCTGGGAGCTGGTGGTTTCGCGCGACAAGCGCGTCAATGCCTTCGCCCTGCCAGGGGGGTACCTTGGCGTGAACCTGGGCCTGATCGCGATCACCGACAAGTCCGAGGAACTGGCTTCGGTGATGGCGCACGAGCTCAGCCACGTGTCGCAGCGCCACATCGCCCGCATGATGACGCGCGAGGAGCGCATGGCGCCGTGGATGATGGGGGCGATGATTCTGGGCGCGCTGGCGGCCGGGTCCAACCCGCAGGTGGCCAGCGCCGCGATCGCGGGCAGCACGGCCGTCGCGGCACAGACGCAGCTGAACTTCTCGCGCGACATGGAGCGCGAGGCCGACCGCGTGGGTTTTGGCGTCCTCACGGGCGCCGGTTTTGACGGCCTGGGCTTCGTGAGCATGTTCGACAAGATGCAGCAGTCCTCGCGCTACGACGACGGCTCGTTCCCCTACCTGCGCAGCCACCCGTTGACGGGGGAGCGCATTGCCGACATGCGGTCCCGGGTGCCCGCCGGGCCGGCCGCGGCGGCAGGCGGCCAGGTGGGCCCGATCAAGGCCACCACGCCGGATGCCAGCGGCGCCACCGCACCGGCCGCTCCCCTGGGCCTGCGTCTGGACCTGCCAGGCGCGCGGGGCGCGTCCAGCGCCTCCGTGGGCTTGCCCATGCCCTCGCGCAGCGTGCACGTGCTGGTGTCGGCGCGCGCCAGGGTGCTGGCGGAGAACGGTCCTGATCGGCAGCGCGCCTGGCTCGCCAATGGCCGATCGGCCAATGCCTCGCCCGGCGACCGTTACGCGGCCGCGCTCTCGGCACTGCGCCTGGGGCAGCGCGATCTGGCTCTGGAGCTGGCGCAGCAGTTGCGCACGGCGGTGGCGCCCGAGGCGCGCCCCACGGTGGATGCGCTGCTGCTCGACATCTTGCTGTCGCCCGTCGCGGGCGGTGTGCCTTCCCTGCCTCCCGCGCAGGCGGCCCTGCTGGCGGAACTGCGCGACCAGGCCCTGGCGGGAACCTCCCGCGCCAGTGCCCTGCTCGGTGCGCAGGCCGCGCTGGCCACCGGTCAGCCGCAGCGCGCGGTCAGCCGCTTGCAGGCCTGGGTGGCGCTGCAGCCGCGCGACGCGGTGGCCTGGCAAACGCTGTCACGGGGTTATGCCGTGCAAGGGCAGACCATGCGCGCCATCCGTGCCGAGGCGGAGGCGCGTGCCGCCCATCTGGACTTCGGTGGTGCGGTGGACCGCTTCAAGGCGGCCCAGGCGCTGCCCGCCGCGCAACGCGCGGACGGCATGGAACTGGCCATCGTGGACAGCCGCCGCCGTGAAGTCGAGGCGCAGTTGCGCGAGTCCGTGCGCGAAGAGAAGTAGGCCCGGCGACGGGCCGACCGATCGGCTCAGCGCGAGCCGATGGAGCGCATGGCGGAACTCACCAGCAGCATCAACACCGAGTAGATCAACGAGCCCAGCAGCGCGGCCAGGAAGCCGTTGACGCGGAAGCCATCGAGCACACCCGACGCCGCCCAGAACATCAGGGCGTTGATGACGAACAGGAAGAGGCCCAGCGTGACGATGGTGACGGGCAAGGTCAGGATCACCAGGATGGGCCGCAGCACGGCGTTGAACAGGCCGATGACCGCCGCGGCGATCAGGGCGGAGGTGAAGCTCTGCACCTGCACGCCGGGGTAGATGTAGGCCACCACCAGCAGGGCGCAGGCCGCGAGCAGCCAGGTCAGGATGAGTTTCATGCGGACCAGCATAGCACCGGCGGCCCGCCGACATGAAAAAGGGCGGCGCCCTGTCGGACGCCGCCCTGGTGTGTCAGGACCTCGGAAGGCCGGATCAGCCTTCGTGCACCACCGGCGGACGGCGCGAGGAGATCCACTTGCCCAGTGCGAGCACCAACAGCGCACCGACGACGTGGGCCGACCAGTACAGCGTGTCGGAGATGACCGCCATGCCCTTCTCATCCACCGTGCCGAGCTTGGGCATGAAGGTCCACTTGTCGGGGGTGACGAAGGCCGGGTCGGTGACCAGCATGCCACCGGCGATCCAGCCCAGCAGCATGCCGCCCAGGGTGATGATGATCGGGAAACGGGCCATCAGCTTGATGACCATGGTGCTGCCCCAGACGATGATGGGAATGGAGATCAGCAGGCCCAGCACCACCAGCAGGAACGAGTGCTCGCCCGCGTTCTGAGCGGCACCGGCGATGGCGATCACGTTGTCCACGCTCATCACCAGGTCGGCCACGATGATGGTCTTGATGGCGGCGAACAGCTTGTCGCTGCCCTGGATGTCGCCATGCGCCTCGTCATCGGGGGCCAGCAGCTTCACGCCGATCCACACCAGCAGCAGCGCGCCGACGAGCTTGATGAACGGCACGGTCAGCAGCGTCATCGCGAAGGCGATCAGGATGACCCGCAGCACGATGGCGCCGAAAGTGCCCCAGATGATGCCCTTGGTGCGCTGTGCGGGCGGCAGCTTGCGGCAGGCCAGCGCGATCACGACCGCGTTGTCGCCACCCAGCAGGATGTCGATGATGATGATCTGTCCCAGGGCGACCCAGAACGCGGGCGATGTCAGGAAATCCATAAATTCCTCGTTGTCGTTTGTCCAAATGGGTGGGGGCGCGAGCCGATCTCGTCGCCATCCGCCCGGCCTTCTCTTCTCATGTATCGACCACCATGGTCGATCGGAAGGCGCTGTGTCATCCGCCCGCAATGGCGCAACTGCGCTGGCGAAGGGGATGGACATGCCTTGATCGGCCCATGGGGCCTATCAAAGGTCTTGCTCAGCCCGGCAAGGTGATTGCCGGGCCCGGGTTGCCGGAAGCGGTGGCTTCGTATTGACGACAACCCGAATGTCCAGCGGCAAGCGCTGGAGCGGAGAGCTACTCCCCTTCGAGACCCGCGATTGTAGCGGGCCGTTACCGCGTCCGGTGCCTGGGACGGGTACGCAGTTACCACAAGGCCGGGGTTGGTTCCGGTTGCCGGTGCGTTCATCGAAGGGCCAGACTGGCTATGATCCACACCCCATGGCCGGCATCCACATCACCGACATCGAAGCCGCGATCAATTACTGGCGTGAGCGCTCACCCTCGCCAGACGGTGTCTCCCTGTGCAAGGAGCTTCGCGCTTTGGCCGAGGTGTATGCGCTGATGATCTGGTTCCACGAGACCGAGGCCGACGAGGCCACGTTGCCCGCCCGCGCCCGCGAGGCCTGGCTGGCCTGGTACGAAACCACGCCCGACACGCCGTGCATCGCGATCTGCTCGACCAGCCAGGGCGACGAGGTCTGCAAGGGCTGTGGCCGGCGTTTCGACGAAGTGCAGCGCTGGACCGAGATGACCCCCGGTGAGAAACGCGCCAGCTGGCGGCGCATCACCATCGAAGGCGACGCCTGGCGCTTCAACCGCTACGCCGAGCGCGCGCTGGAAGAGCCCGGTTCCGGGCGGTAGTCAGACGCGCCGCGCCAGCTCGGTGGCCTTGCCGACGTAGCTGCCCGGGGTCATGGCCAGCAGGCGGTCTTTTTCGGGCTGGGGAATGTCCAGGCTGCGGATGAGTTCGTGCAGCGCCTCGGCGGTCACGGTCTTGCCGCGCGTGACTTCCTTGAGTTTTTCGTAGGCGCCCGAGACGCCATAGCGGCGCATCACGGTCTGGATCGGCTCGGCCAGCACTTCCCAGGACGCATCGAGGTCGGCGGCGATGGCTTCCTCGTTGAGTTCGAGCTTGCCCAGCCCCACACCCATCGAGTGGTAGGCCAGCACCGCGTAGCCCAGGGCCACGCCCATGTTGCGCAGCACGGTGGAGTCGGTCAGGTCGCGCTGCCAGCGGCTGATGGGCAGCTTCTCGGAGAGGTGGCGCAGCAGCGCGTTGGCCAGGCCCAGGTTGCCTTCGGCGTTCTCGAAGTCGATCGGGTTGACCTTGTGCGGCATGGTGGACGAGCCGATCTCGCCCGCCTTCAGGCGTTGTTTGAAATAGCCCAGGCTCACATAGCCCCAGATGTCGCGCGAGAGGTCGATCAGGATGGTGTTGGTGCGCGCGACCGCGTCGAACAGCTCGGCCATGTAGTCGTGCGGCTCGATCTGGATGCTGTAGGGCTGGAAGGTCAGGCCCAGACCGAGCGGCTCGGGCTGTTCGATCACGTTGCGGCTGAAAGCCTCCCAGTCGAACTCGGGCCAGGCGCTCAGGTGGGCGTTGTAGTTGCCCACGGCGCCGTTCATCTTGCCCAGCAGCTTGACGCCGGCGATGCGGTCGCGTGCGGCGCTCAGGCGCACCACCACGTTGGCGATTTCCTTGCCCACGGTGGTGGGGCTGGCGGTCTGGCCGTGCGTGCGGCTGAGCATGGGCACGGCCGCGTAGGCGTGGGCCATTTCGCGCAGCTTGTCAATCACCGCGTCCAGCGCGGGCAGCAGCACGGCGTCGCGCCCGCCCTTGAGCTGCAGGGCGTGGCTGGTGTTGTTGATGTCTTCGCTGGTGCAGGCGAAGTGCACGAACTCGGCGGCCTTCTCCAGTTCAGGACGCGCTTCGAAGCGCGATTTGATCCAGTACTCGACCGCCTTCACGTCGTGGTTGGTGACCTTCTCGATGTCCTTGATGGCCTGGCCATCGGCTTCGCTGAAGTTCTTCACCAGGCCCAGCAGGTAGGTGCGCGCGCCGGGCGAGAGCGGCTTGAACTCGGCCAGGCCGGCGTCGGAGAGCGCAATGAACCAGGCGATCTCGACCTGCACGCGGCGGTGCATGTAGCCCTGCTCGCTCATGAAGGGGCGCAGGCTGGCCAGGCGGCCGGCGTAACGGCCGTCGAGCGGCGACAGGGCGGAAATGGCGCTGGGGGCGCCGGGGATGGTGTGGGCG
>NZ_JBYTAE010000085.1:0-28789 GCF_058787875.1 Hydrogenophaga sp. FW305-3-2-15-A-LB1
CCTCCTTTACTTCGCTGCGTCGGCCACCCCCGGTGAACCGCAGGGTTGGTATGCGGGAGAGTCGAGTGCCTGCAAATGGGTAGCTCGGAGTGATAGGGCGTTCTGCGCAGCGGGGTAAAGGAGGAGGCGGCACCAGCCGCCGGGGGACACCCGCGGAGCAGAGCGCCCTATCGCTCCGAGCCCGCGAGGTCTCAACCCAACAAGGAACTCACCCCCCCACCCCATGCCGCCGCAACACCTCAGCCCAAGCCGCCAGCTTGCGATCAAAACTCCAACTCGCATTCGCCGGACTCGTGGAAGGCAACCGGTACACCGGCACCCCCAGCTTCTCCGTGTGCCGCGAATGCCGGAAACTCTCGCCCCCGTTGTGGGCGATCGCCTCCAGCATCGGGCACTCACGCAGCACCATCGAAAAATCGTTCAACTCCGCATTCAGGATGTTGGCGTCCAGACTCCCCTCACGCTCGCAGGCACCGTACACATCCCACACCCCCAGCCCGTGCTCGCGCAACGCCGCCACCCGCCCCGCGTAATCCATCGCAGGCAAAGGCAAGGCCCACAAAGCCCCCAGGATCTTCCAGAAATGGTTCTGTGGATGGCCGTAATACTGCTGCGCCCGCAACGACGCCACCCCCGGAAAACTGCCCAGCACCAACACCCGCGTGTTCGCGCTCAACACCGGTGCCAGACCCTGCAACCGGCTCATGCCAAAGCTCCCAAGCGCGGCAACGCCACCAGGGCATTCACGGTGCTCGCCACCATCAGATCCTCCACCGGCATGCCCCGCAAACCCGCCACCACCGCCCCGATGCGTGGCAGCTCCGCCGGGCTGTTGAGGCCCTGCGCGCGCCCGGCCTCGCGCTCGGCCGCCGTCACGTACAGCCACTGCGGCGGAATGTCCGGCGCATCGGTCTCCATCACCAACGCCGACAAGGGCAATTCGGCCGCGAGCCGGCGCAGCTGCCGCGCGGGCTCGAAGGTGCTCGCGCCACCGAAGCCCAGCTTGAAACCCAGATCGATGAAGGCCTGCGCCTGCTGTTCGCTGCCGTTGAAGGCGTGCGCGATACCGGCCACCGGCAGTTCACGCAAATGCTTGAGCAACAGGTCGGCACTGCGGCGCACGTGCACGATCACCGGCAGGCCGTGCTTTCGCGCCAGCCGAAGCTGCGCGCGGTAGAAGGCGGTCTGCCGCTCGCGCATCTCGGGCGTGCAGAGTTCGGGCACGAAAAAATCCAGGCCGATCTCACCCACCGCGACGAGGCGGGGATCGTCGCGGTGATCGGTGAGCGCCGCGTCCAGGACCGTGAGGTCGTCTTCCGTCGCCTTGGGCACGCACAGCGGGTGGATGCCCAGCGCATAGGCGTCGCCCAGGCGGTGCGCGAGCAGGCGCACGGTGTCGAAATTGAAGCGCGCCACAGCGGGAATGACGCACCGGCCCACGCCGCGCGCGGCCGCGACTTCACGCAGGCTGATCGCGAGAGCGTGGTCGGCGCCGAACTCGGGCGCATCCAGATGGCAGTGTGTGTCGATCCACATGGCGGTATAACGGCCATTGTGCCGGCAAGCGCCAGCGCACCGGCCCGCTCACAAGAATGCCAGCAAGAAAGGAAATCACCATGTCACACACCACCCGCCTCGCCTCGCTCGCCGTGCCCGCCCTGCTGGCCCTCAGCGCCTGCGCCCTGCCCGGCGTCCCCGCGCCCGCCCCGCTGGTGGGCAGCGAATGGCTGTTGGAAGACCTGGGCGGGCGCGGCGTGCTGGACCGCGTGCAGGCCACGCTCGCCTTCCCCGAAGCCGGGCGCGTGGCCGGCAACAGCTCGTGCAACCGCTTCTTCGGCTCGTACACCCTGATGCAGGACCGCGTGGCCATCGGCCAGCTCGGCGGCACGCGCATGGCCTGCCCCGAAGCGGTGAACGACCAGGAAACGCGCTACCTGGACGCGCTGCAGAAGGCCCAGCGACTGGAGGTGCAGGGACGGACGATGCTGATGCACGTGCAGGGCCTCGACAAACCCCTGCGCTTTAGCAGAACCAAGCCCTAAGTCAGAACGCCTGCGGTCAACCGCAGCACGCGTGCACAACGCGCAGCCAGCGCCTCGTCGTGCGTGACGACGATAAAGGCCGTGCCCTGGTCGCGAGCCAGTTCCAGCATGAGCTGGAACACGCCCTCGGCCGTGCTGCGGTCCAGGTTGCCGGTGGGCTCGTCGGCCAGCACGCAGGCCGGTTGCGTCACCAGCGCGCGCGCGATCGCCACGCGCTGGCGCTCGCCGCCCGACAGCTCGGCCGGCCGGTGGTGCAGGCGCTCGCCCAGGCCCACGCGCGCGAGCATCTGCTCGGCCTGCTGCGCCGCCTCGGCGCGCGGCAGGCGGCGGATCCACAGCGGCATCGCCACGTTGTCGCGCGCGCTGAATTCGGGCAGCAGGTGGTGGAACTGGTAGACGAAGCCCAGGTGCCGGTTGCGCAGCGTGCCTTGTTGCGTGGCGCTCAGGCCCGAGAGGGTCTGCCCCATCAGCCGCACGCTGCCGCTGGTGGGCGCGTCCAGCCCGCCGAGCAGGTGCAGCAAGGTGCTCTTGCCTGAGCCCGAGGCGCCGACGATGGCCACGGTTTCGCCCGCGCGCACCGCGAGGTCCACGCCCTTGAGCACGGTGACGTCGAGCCGGCCTTCGTGGAAGCGCTTGGTGAGGCCCTGGGCCTGGAGAACGGCGTCACTCATAGCGCAAGGCCTCGGCGGGGTTCACGCGGCTGGCGCGCCAGCTCGGGTAGATCGTGGCCAGGAAGGCCAGCACCAGCGAAATCAGCGCGACCGGCAGGATGTCGGTCTGCTGCGGGTCGCTGGGCATGCGGCTGATGAGGTAGATGTCCTGCGGCAGGAAACTCGCGCCCAGCAGGCGTTCGAGCGCGGGCACCAGGGTGTCGATGTTGAAGGCCACGCCCAGGCCGAGCAGCAGGCCCGCGCCGGTGCCGATGATGCCCACCATGGCGCCCTGCACCATGAACACGCCCATGATGCTCTGCGGGCTCGCGCCCAGCGTGCGCAGGATGGCGATGTCGGCGCGCTTGTCGGTCACCGTCATCACCAGCGTGGACACGAGGTTGAAGGCGGCCACGGCCACGATCAGCGTGAGGATGATGAACATCATGCGTTTCTCGAGCTGCACGGCGGCGAACCAGGTGCGGTTCTGGCGCGTCCAGTCGCGCACCAGCAGGCCGGGGTCGAGGTCGGAGGCGATGGACAGGGCCACCTCGCGCGCCTGGTGCAGGTTCTTGATCTTCACGCGCACGCCGGTCGGGCCCTCCACGCGGAAGATGCGCGCGGCGTCGTCCTGGTGCAGCAGGGCCAGGGCCGAGTCGTACTCGAAGTGGCCCGAATCGAAGGTGCCCACCACCGTCATCTGGCGGATGCGCGGCACCACGCCGGCCGGCGTCACCTGGCCGTTGGGCGCGATCAGCGTGACGCTGTCGCCCGCGATCACGCCCAGGCTGCGCGCCAGCTCACCGCCGAGGATGACGCCGAACTCGCCGGGCACCAGGCGCGGCAGCATGGTGTCGGCCAGTTCCGCCGCCAGGTCGGTCACCTTGGGTTCGAGCGCGGGGTCGATGCCACGCACCAATGCGCCCTTCATGTCCTCGCCGCGCGCGATCAGCGCCTGCGCGCCCACGAACGGCGCGGCGCCCACCACCTCGGGATGGCGCTCGATGCGGGCCAGCGTGTCGGCCAGGTTGGGGATCGCCTGGCCGCTGGGCTCGAACACCTCGATGTGCGAGAGCACGCCCAGCATGCGGTCGCGCACCTCCTTCTGGAAGCCGTTCATCACCGAGAGCACGATGATGAGCGCGGCCACGCCCAGCGCGATGCCCAGCATGGACACGCCCGAGATGAAGGAGATGAAACCGTTGCGCCGGGTGGCGCGGCCGGCGCGGGTGTAGCGCCAGCCCAGGATGAGTTCGTAAGGGGTTTGCATGCAGTTGGTGGTGGGATGCAGCGGGCATTGTGGCATCCCCGACAATCACGGCATGCCCGCCCCCTACCCGGCCTCTGAGCCTCGCCTGCACCTGCTGGTTCCTTTCGCCAGCGCGAGCGACCCCGCCTGCCGCACCTCGCTCCCGGGTTTGCCTTTGCCCCAGCTCACCGCGCTGCTGGCCGAACTGGCGCCTGTCTACACCGACGCGGGCGACGACCACAGCCTGAGCCCGCCGCACGAACGCGCCTTGGCGCAGGCGCTGGGCCTGGTGCGCGCCGACGGCTGCCCCTTCGGCGACGGCCTGATTCCCTGGGCCGCGATGGAAGACGCGCAACCCGACACGCCTCAGGCCTGGTTCACGCCCTGCCACTTTCAGGTCGGCATGGAACAGGTGACGCTGTTGCCCGGTGATCAATTGGGCCTGAGCGACGACCACTCGCGCGCGCTGTTCGACGCCCTGGCGCCCTATTGCGCTGAAGACGGCATCACCCTCACCTACCAGTCGGCCACGCGCTGGCACGCGCGCGGGGAGCCGCTGCGCGGCATCGCCTGCGCCAGCCTGGACCGCGTGAGCGGCCGCTCGGTGGAGGCCTGGATGGCCGAAAGCACGGCCAACCCGGCCGGGGGCCTGCTGCTCAAACGCCTGCAGAGCGAGGCGCAGATGCTGTTCTACACCCACGCCGTGCACGATGCGCGCGAGGCCGCGCGGCTGCACCCGGTCAACGGTTTCTGGGTCAGCGGGGCCGGCGCGCTGGACCGCCCCATCACGCCGCAGCCCCCACCGGCCCAGCCCGATGCGTTGCGCCGCGCCGCGCTGCAGGCCGACTGGGCCGCGTGGCAGCAAGCCTGGGCCGCGCTCGATGCCGGCCCCATCACCGAGTGGCGCGAGCGCGCGCAACGCGGCGAAGCGGTCACCCTCACCCTGTGCGGCGAACGCGCCGCACAGCGCTTCACGAACGCCCCCCGAGGCGCCGGCGCGCGCCTCGGCCGCTTCATCAAGAACCTGCTGGGCCCCACCCCGGCCTGGAAGACCCTGGACACCCTATGAAGATCATCACCCGCGACGTGCCTCCCCGTGCCGCCTGGGCGCTGGAGCAAAGCGGCCTGCACCCCCTGCTGGCGCGCCTGTTCGCCGCGCGCGGCATCACCAGCAAGGACGAGCTCGACGACGCGCTCGCGCGCCTGCTGCCGCCGTCCTCGATGCTCGGTGCCCAGGAGGCCGCGCGCGCCTTGGCCGACGCGATGGCCGCAGGCAAATCCATCTGCATCGTGGCCGACTACGACTGCGACGGTGCCACCGCCTGCGCGGTCGGCCTGCGCGGCCTGCGCCTGCTGGGCGCGCCCCTGGGTTTCGACCGCGTGAACTACCTGGTGCCCGACCGCGTGACGGACGGCTATGGCCTCACGCCCTCGATCGCGAAGCGCGTGAAGGCCCAGGGCGCCGACGTGCTGGTGACGGTGGACAACGGCATCGCCAGCGTGGACGGTGTGCGCGCCGCGCGCGAGCTGGGCCTGGACGTGATCGTGACCGACCACCACCTGCCCGCGCTGAAGGACGGCGAGATCGCCCTGCCGGTGGACTGCATCATCGTCAACCCCAACCAGCCGGGCTGCGCCTTCGAGAGCAAGTCGATCGCGGGGGTGGGCGTGATGTTCTACGTGCTGCTGGCGCTGCGGGCCGAGCTGCGCGAGCGCGGTGTGTTCACCGCGCAGAACCAGCCCAAGATCGACACCCTGCTGCCGCTGGTGGCGCTGGGGACCGTGGCCGATGTGGTCAAGCTCGACGCCAACAACCGCCGCCTGGTGGCGCAGGGCTTGAAGCGGGTGCGCGCGGGTGCGATGCCGCCGGGCATGACGGCGCTGTTCAACGCCGCCGCGCGCAAGCCGGCCGCCGCCACCGGTTTCGACTTCGGCTTCGCCCTGGGCCCACGCCTGAACGCGGCGGGCCGCCTGGCCGACATGACGCTGGGCATCGAGTGCCTGACCACCGAGGACGCGCTGCGCGCCGACGAACTGGCGCGCACGCTGGACGGCATCAACCGCGAGCGCAAGGCGATCGAGGGCGACATGCGCGAGCAGGCCTTGCAGATGGCCGAGGAGATGTTCGACGAATCCGAGGAGCCGCCGCCGGCGCTGGTGGTGTTCGATCCCGACTTCCACGAGGGCGTGGTGGGCATCGTGGCCTCGCGGCTGAAGGACAAGCTGCACCGCCCCACCTTCGTGTTCGCCGCCAGCGGCGCCGAGGGCAAGGAGCACGAGCTCAAGGGCTCGGGGCGCTCGATCGCGGGTTTTCATCTGCGCGATGCGCTCGACCTGGTGGCCAAGCGGCATCCGGGGGTGTTGTTGCGGTTTGGTGGCCATGCGATGGCGGCGGGCTGCACGATCGATGAGGAGCAGCTGGAGACCTTCGAGGCGGCCTTGCAGCAGGTGGCGCACGAGTGGCTGGACGCCGCGACGTTGCAGCGCCGCATGGAGGCGGACGGCCCGCTGGACACGAAGTACCGTCGCGCGGATCTGGTGGACACGTTGCACCAGGAGGTGTGGGGTCAGGGGTTCGCGCCGCCGGTGTTCTGCGAGGAGGTGGTGGTGGTGTCGCAGCGTCTCGTGGGCGAGAAGCACCTGGCGTTGAAGCTCAAGCACCAGGGTGAACCGGTGGACGGCATCTGGTTCGGCCACACGGAGCCGTTGCCGCAGCGGGTGAAGATCGCTTTCCGGTTGGATGCGGATGAGTGGCAGGGGCAGCGGCGGGTCCGGTTTCTGGTGGAGGCGGCGGAGGTCTGAGGCTCCCTTGGTTCGTTGTACCTCGCGCCAGTGACGTCAAAGAGAGCAGACATCCACCGCTCCGCTCGCCGGGGAGGTCGCCGGTGGCTGGGGTGATCGCCGCAGCGAAGCAAAGGAGGAGAACCGGCGAAGCCGGTTCGGGGGACATTCGCGGAGGCGATCACCCCAGCCGCTGGCGACCGGAGCAACGCCAACGAAAGCAGCTCAGCTCATGAGCGCTTCACGAACCGCCGCCAGTTGACGGCGAGAAACGGCCAGGCGTTCCTCGACCCCATCGAGCCGCACCATCCAGCCCTCGCCCTCGACCGGATCGTTGTGCTTCTCAACCGCGCGAACCGCCCGGCGCGACACCAGCGCATTGCGGTGCACCCGCACGAACAGGTGGGCATAGCGTTGTTCCAGATCGCTCAAAGCGCCGTCGAAGATGTGTTCCTTGTCCGCCGTGCGCACGGTGATGTATTTCAACTCGGCCTTAAGGTAGATCACATCGGCCAGCGCCACCCGCTCGCTGCGGCCCCGCTCCTGAATGATCAGGCTCTCGGGCAAACCCCCGTCCTGCACACCCTCGCCCGCGCTGCGCTGCTTCATCACCTTCTGCAACGCCTGCTGCAGACGCTCGCGCCGCACCGGCTTGGTCAGGTAATCCACCGCCTCCAGCTCGAACGCATGCACCGCATGCTCGGCATACGCCGTCACGAACACGATCGCCGGCGGCGCCGCCATCTGGCGCAGCGTGCTCGCCAGCGCCATGCCGTCCACGCCCGGCATGTGGATGTCCAACATCACCAGGTCACAACCCGTGCGCTGGATCTGCTCCATCGCCTGCACCGCGTTCGACGCCTCACCCACCACATCGGCCCGTGGCTCGGTGCATTCGCCCAACAGCGTGCGCAGCCGGGATCGCGCCAGCGCTTCATCGTCAACGATCAGTACCTTCAGTGCCATGTCACGCTCCGTTGCCAGATCCGGTTCGGGGGTTCATTCAAACCCCGCTTATACCGGTATTTCAAGTCTCACCTGAAACACGCCATTCACCAAGGCGCTCTGAAAGCGCCCTTGTACATCATGCAGCAGTGTCAGGCGCTGGCGCACATTGTCCAATGCCAGACCATTGCCCCGCCGCCCACTGCCTGCCGGCACGGTGTTGGTGACCTTGATCACCACCACACTGCCCCGGCGCTGGGTGCTGATGCGCACCACCGCCCCGCTGGCGCTGGGCTCCACCCCGTGCTTGACCGCATTCTCCACCAGCGGCTGCAGGATGAGGGGAGGCAATTTGGCCTTGGACGCCGTGTCGTCCACGCTCCACTCCACCTTCAGCCGCTCGCCGAAGCGCACCTGCTCGATGGCCAGGTAGTGCTCGGCCAGCTCCAGCTCCTGCCACAGCGGCACGGCCTCCTTGGCGTCGGCCAGCGCGTGGCGGAACAGCTCGCTCAGGTCTTCAAGCAAGTTTTCGGCCTTGGCCGGCTCCTCGCGCACCAGCGCGATCGCGCTGTTGAGCGTGTTGAACAGGAAATGCGGCCGGATGCGCGCCTGCAGCTCGGCCAGGCGGGCCGTGGCGCCGGCCGGTCCGCGCGCCTTGGAACGCCACATCAGCGCGGCCACCAGCACCGCCGACACCAGCGCCCCCGAGGCGGCGCTGGCCAGCCAGGGCGAGGGCTCCACCAGGCCCATCCAGACCAGCAGGCCGCAACCGTAGAGCCCCGAAAGCGCACCAAACCCGACCGCCGCCGCCCATTGGCCCGGAATCGGCAGCAGGCCCAGCTGGCGTTTGAGGCCGCACACGGTCAGCAGCCAGGCCAGCACGGCGGGCAAGGCCGCGCCGGTGTAGATGGCCAGTTGCGTGACCCAGGCAATGAAGGTCTGGGCGCCGAACAGGGCCGCCACCGCCACGATGGCCTGCACGAACAGCACCGCGCGCAGCACCGTGCCGACCTGGCAGGTGTCGAACACCTGCACCCGCGCGCGCAGGTCCTCGGGCATGTCCGCGATCGGGCGCGCACCCGCGGCATGCGCCAGTTCCTGGAAGCTCGATAAAATTCTGGAATCTTTCATGGGAAGCACATCCGTCTTCGGGTCGGCCCCGTGAGGGCCTCTACAGGGGTCTGCCGCGCCGCCAACCGGCCCAGGGCCCACTGCCCCAAGCCCCATCCCTGGCGCACTCGCGCTCCTTCCTTTTTCCATCCAGCCGCTGGTAACACCATGTCCACCAACCAACTCGACAAAAAATCCGAAGCCTGGTCCGCCCTATTCTCGGAGCCCATGAGCGAGTTGGTCAAGCGCTACACCGCCAGCGTCTTCTTTGACAAACGCCTGTGGCAGGCCGACATCACCGGCAGCCTCGCCCACGCCGAGATGCTGGCGCACCAGGCCATCATCGGCGCCGCCGACCTCGAGGCCATCCAGCGCGGCATGGCCCAGATCACGGCCGAGATCGAGTCCGGCGAGTTCGAGTGGAAGCTCGACCTGGAGGACGTGCACCTCAACATCGAGGCCCGCCTGACCCAGCTCGTGGGCGACGCCGGCAAGCGCCTGCACACCGGCCGCAGCCGCAACGACCAGGTCGCCACCGATGTGCGCCTGTGGCTGCGCGGCGAGATCGACCTCATCGTCCCGCTGCTCGACGAGCTGCAGACCGCGCTGGTGGCAGTGGCCGAGAAGAACGTGGACGTGATCCTGCCCGGCTTCACCCACCTGCAGGTGGCGCAGCCGGTGAGCTTCGCGCACCACCTGCTGGCCTACGTGGAGATGTTCTCGCGCGACGCCGAGCGTTTCGCCGACGTGCGCCGCCGCACCAACCGCCTGCCGCTGGGCAGCGCCGCGCTGGCCGGCACCACCTACCCGCTGGACCGCGAGCGCGTGGCGCGCACCCTGGGCATGGTGGACGAGCGCGGCGAGCCGCAGGTGTGCCAGAACAGCCTGGACGGCGTGAGCGACCGCGACTTCGCGATCGAGTTCACCGCCGCGGCCAGCCTGTGCATGGTGCACATCAGCCGCTTCAGCGAGGAACTCATTCTCTGGATGAGCCAGAACTTCGGTTTCGTGAAGATCGCCGACCGCTTCACCACCGGCAGTTCCATCATGCCGCAGAAGAAGAACCCCGACGTGCCCGAGCTCGCGCGCGGCAAGACCGGCCGCGTGGTCGGCCACCTCATGGGCCTGATCACGCTCATGAAGGGCCAGCCGCTGGCCTACAACAAGGACAACCAGGAAGACAAGGAGCCGCTGTTCGACACCGTGGACACGCTCAAGGACACGCTGCGCATCTTCGGCGAGATGGTGGGCGGCCAGCTCAACCCGGCCACGGGCACCAAGGAAGGCGGCATCACCGTCAACGCCGTGGCGATGGAAGAAGCCGCCAAGAAGGGCTACGCCACGGCGACCGACCTGGCCGACTACCTGGTGAAGAAGGGCCTGCCCTTCCGCGACGCGCACGAAACGGTGGCGCACGCCGTCAAGGCCGCCGTGTCGCACAACTGCGACCTGTCCGAGCTGCCGCTGACCGTGCTGCAGGGCTTCAACGCCTCGATCGAGAAAGACGTGTACGAGTGCCTGAGCCTGCGCGGCAGCCTGAACGCGCGCAACACCCTGGGCGGTACCGCGCCGGCCCAGGTGCTGGCGCAGATCGCGCGCCACCGCAAGCGCCTGGGCTGAAACCCCTCGGCCCGCCACGGCGGGCACACGGGCGGCGGCGGGCTTTCCGCTACCCTTGGCGTCTGCCATGGAGGAAGCCTTGAAAAACAACATCCCGCTCCGCTTTGCCGCCACCGCGTGGCTGGCCATCGCCCTGCCCGCGTCCGCGCTGCAGATCACCAGCGTTTCACCCCAGGGCGAAGTGGCCCGGGTGCGCCAGGTGGTGATCAAGTTCAACGACAGCGCCGTCAACTTCGGCGACGCCAAGACCCCCGCTCCCGTGTCGCTCAGTTGCAGCGACGCCCAGGCCACCCGGGGCAACGGCCGCTGGACCAGCGACCGCGAATGGGCCTTCGAGTTCGAGAACGACCTGCCGCCCGGGGTGAACTGCACGGTGCAGGTGAAAAGCGGCTTCAAGTCGCCCAAGGGCACGGAACTGCCCGTGACCCGCACCGGCTTCAACACCGGCGGCCCGTTCGTGCAGCAGGTGCGCCCGGGCCCCTCGTCGCGCATCGACGAAGAACAGTATTTCGTGCTGCGGCTCAACGGCGCGGCGACGGCGGCCAGCCTGCAGTCCCAGGTGTGGTGCGCGGTCGAGGGCCTGGGCGAGCGGGTGCCGATCCGGCTCATCGAAGGCAAGGACCGCGGCGAGCTGCTGAAAGCCAACGGCTGGGACAAGCTGGCGGACAAGGAGCCGCAGCGTTATGTGACGCTCTCGTGCAACCGCCGCTTTACGCCCGACACCAAGGTCTCCCTCGTGTACGGCAAGGGCGTGGCCACACCCTCGGGCATCGCGAACACCGTGGAGAAGCGCTTCGACTTCCAGGTGCGCGAGGCCCTGACGGTCGGCTTCAGCTGCGAGCGCGAGAACGCCCAGGCCGCCTGCCTGCCGATCCGGCCGATGACGCTCAACTTCAGCGCGCCCGTGCCGCGCAAGCAGGCCGAGGGCATCCGCCTGAAGTCGGCCCAGCAGACGCACAAGCCGGTGTTCGAAGAAGAGAATGCCGACGGCGACAGCGTGGTCACCGAGCTGACGTTCAAGCCGCCTTTCGCCGAGCAGGCCGCGTTCACCATCGAACTGCCGAAGAACTTCAAGGACGACGCGGGCCGCACGCCGGCCAACGCCGACAGTTTTCCGCTGCCGGTGGCCACGGGCGCCATGCCCCCGCTGGCCAAGTTCGCCGCCTCGCCCTTCGGCATCGTCGAGCGTTTCGCCGAACCCGGCGGCACCCCGCTGCTGCCCGTGACCCTGCGCAACGTCGAGGCCGCGCTGCAAGTGCAAGGCCTCAGCCCCGGCCAGGTGAACGACCTGCAGCCTAAAACCGACGCAGAGATCATTGCCTGGTTCCGCAAGCTGCAGCGCTACGACCAGTTCAACGTCTCGCGCAAACAGGCGCAGGCCGACACGGTGGGCCCGCTGCCCAAGGTGCTGGAAGACCGGGACAAGCGCCGGGTCGAGTCGCGCGCCGTGTCGCTGCTCAAGGGCCAGGCCGGCGTGAAGGCGATGAGCCTGCCCCAACCCGCCGCCAGCGACCCGCGCCCCTTCGAGGTGGTCGGCATCCCACTCACGCCGGGCTTCCACGTGGTGGAGATCGCCTCGCCTGCCCTGGGTGGCGCCCTGCTGGACGCGCGCTATGGCGGCTCGCGCACGATGTACGTGCGCACCTCCGCGCTGGTGACCAATCTGGGCGTGCACTTCAAGCTGGGCCGCGAAAACGCGCTGGCCTGGGTGACGACGCTGGACAAGGGCAAACCCGCCGCGGGCGCCCTGGTGCGCGTGTCCGACTGCGCCGGCAAGGAAGTGGCCACGGCCACCACCAACGCCCAGGGTGTGGCCGACCTCAAGGGCGTGCCGCCGCAAGCACCGCGCTGCAACAGCGGGGACGGTGAAAGCACGCAGGCCTATTTCGTCAGCGCGCGGCTCAAGGACGGCACCACCGAAGACATGGCCTTCACCTGGAGCGACTGGTACCGGGGCATCGAGCCCTGGCGCTTCAACGTGCCGACCAGCCGCGATCCGCGCCCGGACGCGCGCGCCCACACGGTGTTCGACCGCACGCTGCTGCGCGCCGGCGAGACGGTGTCGATGAAGCACCTGATCCGCACCGAAACCAGCCAGGGCTTCGGCCTGCCGGAAACCCTGCCCGACACCCTGGTGATCACGCACACCGGCAGCGGCCAGCAGTTCACGCAGCCCGTGGCCTGGCGCAAGACGGCCACGGGCGGCCAGAGCGCGGAAAACAGCTTTGCCGTGCCGGCCGGTGCCAAGCTGGGCAACTACGAGGTCGTGCTCAAGAGCGCCGACGAGCGCCAGCGCCAGTACAGCAGCGGTGAATTCCGCGTGGAGGAGTTCCGGCTGCCGGTGCTCGAAGGCCGCATCGCGCCGCAGGCGAACCAGGCGCTGGTCAACGTGAAGACCGTGCCGACCCAGCTGCAGGTCAGCTACGTCTCGGGCGGCGGCGCGACCAACCTGCCGGTGCGCGTGTCGGCCCTGGTGCGTGACAAGGCCCTGAGCTTCCGCGACTTCGACGGCTTCAGCTTCCAGCCGCCCCGCGCGGACGGCGCGCCGGGGCATGAAGACGGCGAGGAAGAAGCCGCCGCCTCGCAGGACCAGCGCGTCATCGCGGACAAACTGCCCGTCACGCTGGACCGCAACGGCGCGGGCGCGCTCACCATCGAGCAGGTGCCCACCGCCCCTCAGCCGCAGGAACTGCTGCTGGAGGCCACCTACGCTGACCCGAACGGCGAGGTGCAGACGCTGCGCAGCGTCTCCACCGTGTGGCCGGCGAACGTGGTGGCGGGCATCAAGACCGAAGGCTGGGTGTCGGCCAGCCAGAAAATCAAGTTCCAGGCGCTGGCGCTGGACCTGGCGGGCAAGCCCGCGGCCAAGGTCGCGCTGAGCGTGAAGGCCGTGGCCCACATCACCACCACCAGCCGCAAGCGCATGGTGGGCGGCTTCTACACCTACGACAACCAGACGCAGACCAAGGACCTGGGCACGGTCTGCAGCGGCCAGAGCGACGCGCGCGGCCTGCTGTTGTGCGAAACCAAGCTCGGCGAACCGGGCGAGGTGGAACTCATCGTGACCGCGCAGGACGCGGCGGGCCTGAGCATCCAGGCCGCCAGCTCGGTGTGGGTCACGCGCCAGGGCGAGCTCTGGTTCGGCGGCGAGAACCACGACCGCATCGACCTGCTGCCCGAGAAGAAGAGCTACCAGCCCGGCGAGACCGCGAAGTTCCAGGTGCGCATGCCGTTCCGCTTCGCCACCGCGCTGCTGACGGTGGAGCGCGAAGGCATTCTCGAATCGCAGGTGGTCCAGCTCAACGGGCAGGACCCGACGGTGCAGCTGAAGATCCAGGAAGGCTGGGGGCCCAATGTGTACGTGAGCGTGCTGGCCCTGCGCGGCCGGCTGCGCGAGGTGCCGTGGTACTCGTTCTTCACCTGGGGCTACAAGGCCCCGCGCGAGTGGTGGACCTCGTTCTGGTACGAGGGCCGCGAGTACGTCGCGCCGACCGCGCTGGTGGACCTGAGCAAGCCGGCGTTCCGCCTGGGCCTGGCCGAGATCCGCGTCGGCACCCGCGCGCACCAGCTCGACGTGAGCGTCAAGGCCGACCAGGAGACCTACCCGGTGCGCGGGCAGGCGAAGGTGACCATCAGCGCGAAACTGCCCAACGGCCAGCCGGCGGCAAACGCGGAAGTGGCGCTCGCGGCGGTGGACCAGGCCCTGCTGGAGCTCATGCCCAACCGCAGCTGGAACCTGCTCGACGCCATGCTGCAGCAACGCGCCTGGGGCGTGGAGACGTCCACCGCGCAGATGGAGATCATCGGCCGGCGGCACTACGGCCGCAAGGCGGTGCCGGCCGGTGGCGGCGGGGGCAAGAGCGGCGCGCGCGAACTGCTCGACACCCTGCTGCTCTGGAACCCCAGGGTGACGCTGGACGCGAAGGGCCAGGCCGTCGTCACGGTGCCGCTCAACGACGCGCTCACCACCTTCCAGATCGTCGCCGTGGCCGACCTGGGCACCGGCCTCTTCGGCACCGGTCAGACCAGCGTGCGCGCCACGCAGGACCTGCAGATCATCAGCGGCCTGCCGCCGCTGGTGCGCGAGGACGACCAGTTCCGCGCGCAGCTCACCCTGCGCAACACCACCCAGAAGGCGATGAAGGTGTCCGTGTCGCCGCGCGCCACGCTGCTCGAGCTCGCGCCGCAGACGGTGGACATCCCGGCCGGTGAGGCGCGCGAGGTCGCCTGGACGGTGACCGCGCCCGCGCAGCTCGCGCAGACGCGCGCCGAGGCCATCCTGTGGGAGATCGAGGCGAAGGACACGCTGGGTGGCGCGAAGGACGCGCTCAAGGCCCGGCAGCGCATCGTGCCCGCCGTGCCGCTGACGGTGCAGCAGGCCACGCTGGTGCAGGTCGATGGCGCGTTCAACCTCGACGTGGCGCCGCCAGCCGGCGCGCTGCCGGGCCGGGGCGGCCTGAAGCTCGCGCTGCAGCCCAAGCTGGCCGAGGGCCTGCCCGGCGTGCGCGACTGGTTCGCCAACTACCCCTTCGTCTGCCTGGAGCAGAAGACCAGCAAGGCCGTGGGCCTGCGCGACGCCAGGCTCTGGCAGGGCGTGGTGGCGCAACTGCCCAACTACCTCGACGCCGACGGCCTGGCCAACTACTTCCCGCCGCGCGAAGGCGACGCCAACCGCGGCAGCGACATCCTCACGGCCTACCTGCTGGCGGCCACGCACGAGGCGGCCACCCTCGACCCGGCCTTCGGCCTGCCGGACGAGGTGCGCGCGCCGATGGAGCGCGGCCTGATCGCGTTTGTCGAAGGCCGCATCTCGCGCGAGTTCTGGAGCCCGCGCAAGGACCTGGACGTGCGCAAGCTCGCCGCCATCGAGGCCTTGTCGCGCTACGGCAAGGCGCGCGGCCGCATGCTGGGCAGCGTCACCCTCGCGCCCAACCAGTGGCCCACCAGCGCGGTGATCGACTGGGTCAACATCCTCCAGCGCGTGAACGACGTGCCGCAGCGCGAGCAGCGCCTGGCCGAGGCCATGCAGGTGCTGCGCGCGCGCCTGAGCTTCCAGGGCACGAAGCTGGTGTTCAGCACCGAGCAGGACGACTACTGGTGGTGGCTCATGGCCAACGGCGACGTGAACACCGCGCGCCTGATGCTCACCGTCATGAACGACCCGGCCTGGCAGGACGACATGGGCCGGCTGGCCAGCGGCTTCATCGGCCGCCAGCAAAGCGGCGCCTGGCACACGACGACCGCCAACCTCTGGGGCGGCCTGGCGCTGGAGAAGTTCTCGGCCAGGTTCGAGGCCACCCCCGTCGCGGGCACGACGCGCGCCACCCTGGGCACGGGTGCCGCCGCGATCGACTGGGCCAAGGTCGATCGGGTGAAAACCACCGATGCACTCGGCGCACCGAACCAGACGACCTGGTTCGGCGCCCCCGCCGGCCCGGGCAACCTGAAGAACAACACCGGTTTCCTGCCCTGGTTGGCCGACGGTGGCAAGGGCACCCTGAGCGTGGCCCACCAGGGCAGCGGCAAGCCCTGGCTCACGCTGCAGTCCCTCGCCGCCGTCCCGCTCAAGGCGCCGTTCAGCGCGGGCTACACGATCAAGAAGAGCATCACGCCGGTGGAACAGGCCGTGAGCGGCACGCACACGCGCGGCGACGTGTGGCGCGTGGCGCTGGAGGTCAACGCCTCCGCCGACATGACCTGGGTGGTGGTCACCGACCCGATCCCGGGCGGCGCGACCATCCTCGGCGGCGGGCTGGGCCGCGATTCGCAGATCGCGACCTCGGGCCAGAAGAGCCCGACCGGCAACGCCTGGCCGGCCTTCGAGGAACGCAGCTTCGAGGCCTACCGCAGCTATTACGAGTACGTGCCCAAGGGCATGTTCAAGATGGAATACACCGTGCGCCTGAACAACGTCGGCGAGTTCTCGCTGCCGCCCAGCCGCGTGGAGGCGATGTACGCGCCCGAGATGTTCGGCGAAACGCCGAACGCCCGCGTGAAGGTGGAGGCCGTGCGGTGAACCTGCGCCACGCGCTCGCGGCGGCCGCGCTCGGCCTGGGCCTGGCGCTGCCGGCACAGGCCTTGCCGAGCTTCGCCGAGGTGCACGCCGGCTGGCGCTCGTCCGAGGCGCGGGTGCTCGATCGCCAGGGCGAGCTGCTGCAGCGCGTGCGCATCGACCACCAGGTGCGCCGGGGCGAGTGGATCGCGCTGGCCGACGTGTCGCCCGCGCTGCGCACGGCCCTGGTGCTGAGCGAGGACAAGCGCTTCCACGAACACAGCGGCGTGGACTGGCGCGCCGTCTCGGCCGCGGCCTGGGGCAACCTCTGGAACAGCCGCACGCGCGGCGCCTCGACCATCACCATGCAGCTGGCGGCCCTGCTCGACGAGCCCGATGGTGAGCTGCAGCGCGGCGCGGGCGGCCGCCGCCTGACGCAGAAGCTCGGCCAGGCGGTGGCCGCGCAGCAGCTGGAGCGGCGCTGGCGCAAGGACCAGATCCTGGAGGCCTACCTCAACCTCGTGCCGTTCCGGGGCGAACTGGTCGGCATCGATGCGCTCTCGCGCACGCTGTTCGGCAAGGCCGCCCACGGCCTGGACGAGCGCGAAGCCGCCGTGGCCGCCGCCCTGGTGCGCGCCCCCAACGCGAAACCCGCGCAGGTCGCGCAGCGCGCCTGCGGCGTGCTCCAGCTCATGCAGGCCGGCACGCCGGTGGATTGCAGCGAAATGAAGATCCTGACCACCATCGCCCTGCAAGGCCGCGAATTCACCGCCAGCGAAGGCATCGCGCCCCACCACGCGCGGCGCGTGCTGGCGGCCGGGCCCGCGCAGACGGTGCGCTCCACCGTGTCCGCCCCGCTGCAGCGCTTCGCCGTGCAGACGCTGCAGCGCCACCTGCGCGAGCTCAAGGGCCGCCACGTGCAGGACGGCGCGCTGGTCGTGCTCGACAACGCCAGCGGCGAGGTGCTGGCCTGGGTCGGCTCGTCGGGCGAGCTCAGCGCCGCGTCGGAGGTGGACGGCGTGACGGCGCCGCGCCAGCCCGGCTCCACGCTCAAGCCCTTCCTCTACGCCCAGGCCATCGCCGAGCGGCGCATGACGGCCGCGTCCCTGCTGGAGGACTCGCCCGCCGCCATCCCCACCACCAGCGGCCTCTACATCCCGCAGAACTACGACCGCCGCTTCAAAGGCTGGGTGTCCGCGCGCACCGCGCTGGCCTCGTCGCTCAACGTGCCGGCGGTGCGCACCTTGGTCATGGTCTCGCCCGACGCGTTTCACCACCAGCTCGGCGCGCTCGGCCTGCCCCTGCGCGAGTCCGCCGGCTACTACGGCTACAGCCTGGCCCTGGGCAGCGCCGAGGTGCCGCTGCTCGCGCTGACGAACGCCTTCCGCACGCTGGCCAACGGCGGGCGCTACGGCCCCGTGGGTTCGCCGCCGCAGGCCGCGCCGGCCATCGACCCGCGCGCCGCCTTCATCGTGGGCGACATCCTGAGCGACAGCAACGCGCGCGCGCGCACCTTCGGCACGGACAGCATCCTGGCCACGCGCTTCTGGGCCGCCGTGAAGACCGGCACCAGCAAGGACATGCGCGACAACTGGGCGGTGGGCTGGTCCGAGCGCTTCACCGTCGGCGTGTGGGTGGGCAATGCCAGCGGCGCGCCGATGTGGGATGTGAGCGGCACCAGCGGCGCGGCACCCGTCTGGGCCACCGTCATGCAGCACCTGCACGCCCACACGCCCAGCCGCGCGCCGCGGCCACCGGCCGGCCTGGTGCAGGCGCGCGCCTCGTTCGAAGGCACGGATGGCGCGCGGCCGCTGGAAGCGGCGCGCAGCGAATGGTTCCTCGCCGGCACCGAGCAGGCCCGCTTCGCGATGGACACGCCGGCCCCGGCGAGGGCGCCGGGCAACGCGCTGCGCATCCGCAGCCCGGCCCCGGGCACCATCGTCGCCCTGGACCCGGACATCCCGCCCAACCGCCAGCGCCTGAGCTTCGTGGCCAGTGGCGCGGGCGGCCGCTGGCGCCTGGACGGCAAGCCCCTGGGCCAGGGCACCCGGCTGCAGTGGCTGCCCTGGCCGGGCCGGCATGTGATGCAACTCACCGATGCGCGCGGCACGGTGCTGGACGAGGTGCGTTTCGAGGTGCGCGGCGCCGGCGTGAGAGAAACCCATGCAAGAAACCATTGACCTGAGCACCCTGCGCGTCGTGGTGGCGGCGGCCGACCTCGGCTCCATCAGCGCCGCCAGCGAACGCCTGCAGCTGGCCGTGGCCGCCGCCAGCTCGCGCATCACGGCGCTCGAAGAATCGCTCGGCTTCCGCGTGTTCGAGCGCTCGTCGCGCGGCGTGCAACTCACCCCGGCCGGGCAGATGCTGGTGCAGCGCAGCCGCGCGCTGCTGACCGACGCCGACCGGCTGGCCCAGCACCTGCGCGGCTACAGCGAGGGCCTGCAAGGCCATGTGCGCGTGCTGGCCAACACCTCGGCCCTGCTCGAGGTGCTGCCGCAACGGCTGGCGCAGTTCATGAAGGCGCACCCGCTGATCCGCATCGATCTGGAGGAGCGCGGCAGCCCCGAGATTCCGCTCGCGCTGATCGAAGGCCGCGCCGACTTCGGTGTGGTGGACCTGCCCGTGCCGCCCGCCGGCCTGGCCTTCACGCCCTTCTTCAGCGACACCCTGGTGCTGCTCACGCCGCGCTCGCACCGGCTGGCGACCCGCCGCCGGCTGCGACTGGCCGACGCGCTGGACGAGCCCTTCATCACGCTCACCGACGGCACCGCCCTGTCCAACCGCCTGCTCGCCTCGGCCGCCGACGCGGGCCAGCCGCTGCACGTGCGCATGCGCATGCGCGGCTTCGACGCCGTCTGCCGCATGGTGGCCGCCGGCCTGGGTGTGGGCGTGCTGCCGCTGGAGGCGATCGCGCCGCAGCTGGCGCACCTGCCGCTGGCGGCGGTGCCGCTGTCCGACCCCTGGGCGCGGCGCACCCACCACATCGCCACCCGCACCGACGCGCCGCCGGCACCGGCCGCGCTCACGCTGATCCGCGCACTGACCTCCCGCTGATCGGGCTTTCGCGAAACGCGAAAGCGGCCTTTGCCGCACGCCATTGCGGCCCACGCGGGGCCGTTCCTACACTGGCCCCCAGACCCCACAACACAAGCGCCGCCGCCCCCGGCCGCGCCGGAGACTTCATGAAAATCGCCCGCGTCAGCGCCACGCCGCTGAACCTGCCCGTCACCGTGCAATCCCCCAGCCGCAGCCAGACCACCAGCCTCTCGGTCTGTCTGGTCACCATCGAAACCGACACCGGCCTCATCGGCACCGGCATGACCGCCATCACCGAAGAAGAGGTGATCGGCAGCATCGTCAACGACATCGCCGCGCACCACCTGGTGGGCATGGACCCGATGCGCCACGAGCAGGTCTGGGAGCGCCTCTACTGGCTGCTCACGCCGCGCGGCCAGTCGGGTTACGCCAGCCACGCCATCGCCGCCATCGACCTCGCGCTCTGGGACATCAAGGGCCAGGCGCTGGGCGAACCCTGCTGGCGCCTGCTGGGCGGCGCGCGCGCCGAGGTGCCGGTGTACGCCACCTTCGGCTTCAACTTCTTCGACCGCGACGAGCTCGCCGCCGCTGCGCGCGAGTGGGTGGGCCGGGGCTTCTCGCGCCTGAAGATGACGGTGGGCCACCACGCGCTGCAGCGGCGCGACGAACCCCGCCCGCTGGACCAGGTGATCGCCGAAGACGTGCAGCGCATCCGCGCGGTGCGCGAGGCGGTGGGGCCGGACGTGCAGATCTACATCGACGCCAACTGCAGCCTGGACTACTTCCACGCGCTGTCGCTGGCCAGGAAGGTGGAGCCCTACGACATCAGCTTCTTCGAGGAGCCGGTGTCGCAGAACGACATTCCCAACCTCGCGCGCCTGCGCGCCAAGACGTCCATCCCGCTGGCCGCCGGACAGAACGAAGGCCTGGCCTCGCGCTTTCGCGACATGCTGGTCGCGCAGGCGGTGGACGTGGTGCAGCCCAACGCCTGCATCAGCGGCGGCTTCACGCAGTGCAGCCGCATCGCGGGCATGGCAGCGGCCTTCAACACGCGCTTCGCCAACGGCGGCGCCTGGCCGCACCACAACATGCACCTGCACGCCGGCCTGGCCAACGGCTCGCTGGTGGAATACCACTCGGTGGCCGTGCAGTGCTGCGAGCTGGTCTTCGACGACCTGCCCAAACCCGAGCGCGGCGTGCTGCGCCTGCCCGAGACACCGGGCCTGGGCTTCAAGCCCAACCCCGAGCGGCTGGCGGAACTCGCCAGGCGCCCGGGCTCGCGCGGTGCCGGCAAGGCCTGAAAAAGATTCCCCACGATAAAAACGGAGACAAGACATGCAGAACCTCAACAACCGCTTCTCCCTGGGCCGGCGCTCCGCGCTGGTCCTGGCCCTGGCCGCGACCCTCGGCACCAGCGCCTGGGCGCAGGCCTGGCCCAGCAAGCCGGTGCGCCTGCTGGTCGGCTACTCGGCGGGCGGCGGCGTCGATGCCATGGCGCGGCTGATCGCGCCGCGCCTGTCCACGCTGCTCGGCCAGCAGGTGGTGGTGGACAACCGCACCGGCGCGGCCGGCCTGATCGCGGGCGACGCGGTGGCGCGCGCCGCGCCGGATGGCTACACCCTGATGCTGGGCGACAGCTCTCTGCTGATCGCGCAGCACCTGCAGCCGCGCATGAGCTTCGACCCCATCAAGGCCTTCACGCCGGTGGCGGGCGTGTTCACCCTGCCGCTGGTGATCGTGGCCAACAACGAGGTGCCGGCGAAGACGCCGGCCGAGTTCGTGAAGCTGCTCAAGGACAACCCCGGCCGCTACTCCTACGCCACCTCGGGCGTGGGCACGGTGCACCACCTGGGTTTCGAGATGCTCAAGGGCCAGGCGCGCACGTTCGTCGTGCACATCCCCTACCGGGGCGCGTCGCAGATCGTGCCCGACGTGATGAGCGGCCAGGTGCCCTTCGGTGTGGTGAGCGCGACCTCGGCCATCGCCCAGGCCAAGGCAGGCAAGCTGCGCGCCGTGGCCGTGATGAACCCGGTGAAGCTGGCCGGCGCCGAGGACATCCATCCCCTGTCGGACGCCCTGCCCGGCTTCTCCGCCGTGCCGCGCCTGTACGTGCTGGCACCGGCCGGCACACCGGCCGCCATCGTCGAGCGCCTGAGCGACTCGCTGCGCACCGTGATGGAAGCGCCGGACATCGCGCAGATCGCCGCGCAGCAGGGTGCCGTGCCGGCCTACATGCCGGCCGGCCCCCTGGCCGCCGACATCGTGCGCGAGTCCGCCGAGTGGGGCAAGGTCATCCGCGAGCAGAAGATCACCGCGCAGTGACCCCCCCGTGGCCCGACTCGGGCCCGCGCTCAGGTGCAGGGATCGGGCTGGGGCACCTCGGTGCAGCGCCGGTAGGCCTCGGGTTTGAGGCCGCCGCCGACCACGCGGTACTGGTCGAAGCAGGCGGCGCTGGCCAGGTAGCGGTGCCAGCGCGCCTCGCACGCGCTGGTGCCCGGCGGCAGCGGCGCATCGGCCGGCACGGCCCGGGCCCGGTGCTGCGGCGGCACCTGGGTGCCGTAAACGGTCTGGCCGCGCTCGTCCACCCAGCGGAAAACATCGGCGGCCAGGGCCGCGCCGGGCAGCGCCAGGGCGACGACAAGGGTCAGGGCGTTCAGCTTCATGGCGGTGGGACTCCCGCGACCCGGGGGCGGTTCCGCCGTCCATCCCCCCGGCGCTGCGGCACCGCAGCAAAAATTTCAAAGCCGCGCCACCCGCTTTCACAAGCGAGGGCCGGGGCGCGCGGCTAACATGCCACGACACCCAAAACACCGGAGACTTTCGAGATGACCGTGATCACCAACGTGGAGGACCTGCGCGTCCTGGCCCAGCGGCGCGTGCCCCGCATGTTCTACGACTACGCCGACAGCGGCTCGTGGACCGAGGGCACCTACCGCGCCAACAACGCCGACTTCCAGAAGATCAAGCTGCGCCAGCGCGTGGCGGTGAACATGGAGAACCGCAGCACGCGCAGCACCATGGTGGGCCAGGAGGTGGCGATGCCGGTGGCGATCGCGCCCACCGGCCTCACCGGCATGCAGCATGCCGACGGCGAGATCCTGGCCGCGCGCGCGGCGCGCAAGTTCGGCATCCCGTTCACGCTCTCCACCATGAGCATCTGCTCGATCGAGGACGTGGCGCAGCACGCGGGCGAAGGCTTCTGGTTCCAGCTCTACGTGATGCGCGACCGCGCTTTCATCGAGCGCCTGATCGACCGCGCCAAGGCCGCGAAGTGCAGCGCGCTGGTGCTGACGCTGGACCTGCAGATCATCGGCCAGCGCCACAAGGACCTGAAGAACGGCCTGACCGCGCCGCCCAAGATGACCCTGGCCAACATCCTCGACATCGCCTGCAAGCCGCGCTGGGCGCTGGGGATGCTGGGCACCAAGCGCAAGCAGTTCGGCAACATCGTCGGACACGTGAGCGGCGTGGAGAACATGGGCAGCCTGGGCGAGTGGACCGCCAGGCAGTTCGACCCCTCGCTCAACTGGGGCGATGTGGAATGGATCAAGAAGCGCTGGGGCGGCAAGCTGATCCTCAAGGGCATCCAGGACGTGGAGGACGCCAAGCTGTGCGTGGCCTCGGGCGCGGACGCGCTGATCGTGAGCAACCACGGCGGCCGCCAGCTCGACGGCGCGCAAAGCAGTATCGAGGCGCTGCCGGCGATCGTGGATGCGGTGGGCAGCCAGATCGAGGTGCACATGGACGGCGGCATCCGCAGCGGGCAGGACGTGCTCAAGGCGCGCGCGCTCGGTGCCCGGGGCGTCTACATCGGCCGGCCCATGCTGTACGGCCTGGGGGCCATGGGCGAGGCCGGCGTGAGCAAGTGCCTGGAGATCCTGCACAAGGAGCTCGACCTCACCATGGCCTTCTGCGGCCACACGCAGATCGAGAAGGTCGATAAAGGCATCCTGCTGCCGGGCACGTACCCGACCTGACCGTGAGGGCGGCACCACTGCCGCTATGCTCACCGCCGTGACCTCTCCCACGGCCCGCATCCGGCGCATCGCGCACCTCGACATGGACGCTTTCTTCGCGTCCGTCGAGCTGTTGCGCTACCCGCAGCTCAAGGGCCTGCCGGTGGTGATCGGCGGCGGGCGGCGGCGCGAGGACGACATGTTCGCGCGGCTGCGCGAGACCTACCCCGAGCGCGAATGGACCGGCGAGGACCTGGCCCACATCCCGATCGAGTTCTTTCCCCTGCTTGAAAACTACGTGGGCCGGGGTGTGGCCACCACCGCCACCTACGCCGCGCGCCAGTTCGGCGTCGGCTCGGCCATGGGCCTGATGAAGGCGGCCAAGCTCTGCCCGCAGGCCATCCTGCTGCCGGTGGATTTCGACGAGGTGCGCCGCATCTCGCGCCTGTTCAAGCACACCATCCGCGAGATCGCGCCGGTGATGGAAGACCGGGGCGTGGACGAGGTCTACATCGACTTCACCGACGTGCCCGGCGGCCAGCGCGAGGGCGGGCGCGTGCTGGCGCGCCTGATCCAGAAGAGCATCTTCCAGGCCACCGGCCTGACCTGCTCCCTCGGCGTGGCACCCAACAAGCTGATCGCCAAGATGGCGAGCGAATTCCAGAAGCCCAATGGCATCAGCATCGTGCACATGGACGACCTGCAGACGCTGATCTGGCCGCTGCCCTGCCGCAAGATCAACGGCGTGGGCCCCAAGGCCGATGCCAAGCTGCAGGGCCACGGCATCCACACCATCGGCGACCTCGCGCAGCGCGAACGGCCCTGGCTGGTCGAGCACTTCGGCAAGAGCTATGGCGCCTGGCTGCACGAGGTGTCCTGGGGCCGCGACGAGCGCGTGGTGCAGACCGAGAGCGAGCCCGTGAGCATGAGCCGCGAGACCACCTTCGACCGCGACCTGCACGCCGTGCGCGACCGCGCCGAGCTCGGCGCCATCTTCACCCAGCTGTGCGAGCAGGTGGCCGACGACCTGCAGCGCAAGGGCTACGTGGGCAAGACCATCGGCGTGAAACTGCGCTACGACAACTTCCAGATCGTCACGCGCGACAGCACGATCGCCCATTTCACCAGCGACGCGAGCAGCATCCGCCGCCACGCCGGCCTGTGCCTCAAGCGGGTGGACCTCACGCGCCGCATCCGCCTGCTGGGCGTGCGCGTGGGCTCGCTGGCCAAGCTCGGCGAGGTGCCGCCCGAGCCCGAGCGCCCCCCGGAGCCGGCCCAATTGTTCTGAGGCCGCGCGGCCGCCATTGACGGAAGCTGACGCCAAACTTACAGTGTCAGAGACTGGATGTCAGCCGCATTCCCGAGGGGTCTGCCATGAATCTCTGTCTCAGGCTTGACGAGTTGGAGCGCATCAAACGCTGGCACGTGGCGCACCGCCGGGACCACCCGCTGGAATACCAGCTGTGGGACGGCATGCTCACGTTCTGGGTGATGGGTTGGGTGGGTTGCGTGCCGGCCTTTTTCTCGGAGGCCCTGTGGCTGCTGCCCTTCTGCGTGATGGGCATCTGGGCGCCCGGGCTGTACGTGCGCTGGCGCCGCAAGGTGCACCGGTCGCACCGCCTGCGCTGCGACTGGCTGGGGCCGTACAACTGAGCGGCGGAGCCGTCCGGGCCGGGACAGTCCCCGTGGCGCGCGCGGACTACAGTGGTCCGTTGCCCACCACCACCGAGACCAGCCCGCCATGACCGCACCGACCTGCTTCACCCTCAGCACGACCGACCACATTGCCCACCTGGTGCTGAACCGGCCCGCCGAGCTCAACACCATGCACCCGACCTTCTGGCGCGAGCTCGACGAGCTGCTCACGCGGATCCACCACGAGGGCCAGGCGCGCGCGCTGGTCATCAGCAGCACGGGCAAGCACTTCAGCGCCGGCATGGCGCTGGAGACCTTCGGCGGCGCGATCCAGATGGACGACCAGAGCCCCGAAGGCCGCGCGGCCATCTACGACCTGCTCACCGACATGCAGGCCACCTTCACCAAGATCGAAAACCTGCGCATCCCGGTGATCTGCGCCATCCAGGGCGGGTGCATCGGCGGCGCGGTGGACATGGTCACGGCGGCCTGCATCCGCTATGCGAGCGCCGACGCGTTCTTCTGCATCCAGGAGATCAACATCGGCATGGTGGCCGACGTGGGCACGCTGCAGCGCCTGCCCAAGCTGATCCCCTTCGGCGTCGTGAAGGAGCTGGCTTACACCGGCCGCCGCCTGCCCGCGGGCAAGGCGCTGGGCCACGGCCTGGTCAACGAGGTGTTCGACACCGCCGAAGCCACGGTGGCCGCCGCGCTGCAGTGCGCGAAGGAAATCGCCGCCAAGCCCCCGGTGGCGATCTGGGGCACCAAACAGGCCGTGACCTACGCGCGCGACCACTCGGTGGAAGACAGCCTGCGCCAGATGGGCTGGCTGCAGGGCACGGTGTGGAGCAACGCCCACGTGCGCGAGGCCATCAGCGCGATCAAGGACAAGCGCGCCGGCCAGTTCACGCCGCTGGCCGAGCTGCCATCGTTCAAGGCCCTGGGCTAGGACAGACGGTACGTCGCCAGGTGCAGGCTGGTCTCGGTGCTGCTGATGCCGCGGATGAGGCGGATGCGCTCCAGCACCTGGGACAGCTCCGCCAGGCTGCTCGCGCGCAGCTCGGCGAGCAGGTCCCAGCGGCCATTGGTGTCGTGCAGCTCGGCCACGCCGGGCTCGCCCAGCAGGCTGGCGATCACCGCGCGGGTCTGGTTGCCTTCCACCGCCACGCTCATCCAGGCGCTGATCTCGTCGGGCTTGGCATCGGGCCGCAGGCGCACCGTGTAGCCCACGATGACCCCGCTGTCCTCCAGCCGCGCGATGCGGTTGGTGACCGTGCCGCGCGACACGCCCAGCTTCTTGGCCAGCGCGGCCACGTTGGTGCGCGCGTCCTTGCGCAAAAGGCCGATCAGTTGCTGGTCCAGGGCGTCCATTCGGGCATTATGCGGTCCGAGGCTGACTTTTTGACAATTTTCTGTCGAAATTCAAGCACAGTTGACGATTTACATTGATCGAGCGCTTGGCGACACTGAGGACATCACCCAAGGATTCCCCATGAAAGCCGCCACCTCGTCCTCCCTGCCCACCCTGTTCCTCAGCGCCCAGGATGTGGCCACCCTGGTCCACCGCCTGGGCCTGCCCGCCGCGCTGGACCGCCTGGCCGGCACCCTGCACGCCGACTACCTGCGCTGGCCCTCGTTCGACAAGTCGGCGCGCGTGGCCAGCCACTCCACCGACGGCGTGATCGAGCTGATGCCGATCGCCGACGACACCACCTACGCCTTCAAGTACGTCAACGGCCACCCCAAGAACACCCAGAGCGGCCTGCCCACGGTGATGGCCTTCGGCGTGCTGGCCGAGGTGGCCACCGGCGTGCCCGTGCTGCTGAGCGAACTCACGCTCACCACCGCGCTGCGCACCGCCGCCATGTCGGTGGTGGCCGCGCGCGCGCTGGCCCGCCCCAACAGCCGCCGCATGGCGCTGATCGGCAACGGCGCGCAGAGCGAGTTCCAGGCCCTGGCCTTCCACCACCTCATGGGCATCGACGAGATCCGTCTGTACGACACCGACCCGGCCGCCACGCGCAAGCTGATGGACAACCTCGCGGGCCAGCCCGGCCTGAGGCTGCTCGCCTGCGACAGCATCGCCCAGGCGGTGCGCGGCGCCGACATCGTGACCACCGTTACCGCCGACAAGACCAACGCCACCATCCTCACGCCCGACCTGATCGAGCCCGGCATGCACATCAACGGCGTGGGCGGCGACTGCCCGGGCAAGACCGAGCTGCACCCCGACGTGCTGCGCATGGCCTCGGTCTTCGTCGAGTACGAGCCGCAGACCCGCATCGAAGGCGACCTGCAGCACCTGCCCGCCGACTTCGCCGTGACCGAACTCTGGCACGTGCTCGAGGGCAACGCCCCCGGCCGCGCCAGCGCGGCGCAGGTCACGCTGTTCGACTCGGTCGGCTTCGCGCTGGAAGACTATTCGGCCCTGCGCTTCCTGCGCGAGGTCGCGGGCGAGCTCGGCCTGGGCCAGGCGCTGCCGCTGATCCCCGCGCTGGCCGACCCGAAGGACCTGTTCGGCCTGCTGCGCCGGTCCGAGCCCCGGCAGGTGGAGCTGGCGCTGGCGGCCTGAGGCGGCCGCTTTCGCTACGATGGGCGTCCCCCATCGTTCGCCAGCGCATGAAAACCTTTCACAACCCCCACCACGCCGGCCACGCCGGCCAGCAGGAAATGTTTCGCGGCCGCATGGTGCCCTGCCATGAGGTGCCCGCGCGGCTGGACTTCGTGCTCGCCGAACTGCAGCGCCGCCCGCTGGGGACCCTCACCCCGCCGGCCGTGGACGCCGCCGCGCTGGACACCGCCATCGCCCGCGTGCACGACGCGCGCTACCTGGCTTTCCTGGCCACCGCCTGGGACGACTGGGTGGCCATGGACCCCGCCAACGCGCAGCGCGACGCCCTGCCCTCGGTGTGGCCGCTGGCCAACCGGCACGGCTTTCGCAACGACGTGTTGCCGCACAACTTCGCGGCGCGCCTGGGCCTGTTCTCCTTCGACTCCGGCTCACCCCTGACCGCAGGCACCTGGGCCGCCGCGCGCGGCGGCGCGGGGGGGCGCGGCCTGCGCGCTCGCGGCGGCGCAGGCCGTGGCGGGTGGTGATCGCAGCGCCTTCGCGCTCTCGCGCCCGCCCGGCCACCACGCGGGGCCTGATTTTCTGGGCGGCTACTGCTTCCTGAACAACGCCGCGATCGCCGCGCAGGCGCTGCGCGACGCCGGCCACGCCAAGGTGGCGGTGCTGGACGTGGACTACCACCACGGCAACGGCACGCAGACCATCTTCTACGAACGCGCCGACGTGCTCACGGTCTCCCTCCACGGCGACCCGGCGACCGAGTACCCCTTCTTCCTCGGCCACGCGGACGAGCGCGGCGCGGGCGCGGGCACCGGTTTCAACCTCAACCTGCCGCTGCCGCGCGGCACCGGCGTGCAGGCCTGGCGCGCGGCACTCGACACCGCCCTGCGCGCGGTGAGCGATTTCGGTGCGGATGCGCTGGTGGTGCCCCTGGGCCTGGACACCTTCGAGGGCGATCCGATCTCCGGCTTCACGCTCCAGACCGGCGACTACGCCGCCGTCGGCGCGGCGCTGGCCGGCGCGGGCCTGCCCACGGTGTTCACCTTCGAGGGCGGTTACGCGGTGGACGAGGTCGGCACCAACGCCGTCAACCTGCTCGAAGGCTTCCAGCGGGCGGCCTGAGCACCCGGCTGAATCCAGGCGCTCCCCGGGTGCGTATCCAGAGGGCCATGAAGCCCTCACCACCCCCTCAACGCCCCGACAT
>NZ_JBYTAE010000086.1:0-28279 GCF_058787875.1 Hydrogenophaga sp. FW305-3-2-15-A-LB1
GCGCAGCGAAGTAAAGGAGGAGAACCGGCGCAGCCGGTTCGGGGGACATGAGCGGAGCCGGCCACCCCGCTCGCCGAGGACCGGCGTCACCCGGAGAGAGAAAAAAACTCAGACGGAGAGAAGCGACCGCACCGCCTGATGCAACCGCTGCCGAGGATCGGCCAAGGCATCCACGATGCTGAAGTGGTTGAGGCCCGGAAGCGCCTCACACACCGGCACCACCCGCTCACCCCAAGCCGACTGGATCAACCGGTTGTGGCGCAGGAACTCGCTGCTCTCCAGCGCCCCCACCATGGCCGTCAACTGCCCACGCCCCTCGCGCACCAACGGCGCGGGCAGACGCGACGGACTGGCCTTGGCCACCTGCTCCGCCGACAACCGCAAAGACGCCTGCACCGATGGCGTGTGCATCACCGGCTCCAGGTCGTACAGACCCGACATGCCCAGCGCGTTCTTCACCAAAGCCAGCGGCAGGTCGTCCCCCACCAGCGACCAGTCGCACGCCAGCATCATCGCCGCGAGATGAGCACCGGCCGAATGCCCCACCACCGTGATGCGGTGCGGGTCCCCACCATGCGCCCCGATGTGGCGGTGCACCCAGGCCAGCGCACGCACCATCTGCAAGGTGATCTCGGGAATCGTCACCGCCGGGCACAGCGCGTAGTTCGGCACCACCACACAGGCCCCGCGCTGCACGAACGGCGGCGCGATGAAAGAGTGGTCGGACTTGTCCAGGCTGCGCCACCAGCCCCCGTGGATGAACACCAGCACCGGCGCCGGTGGTTTGCCGGCCTGGCGCGGCGCGGGAAAAATGTCCAGCGTCTCGCCCGCCCCATGGCCGTAGCTCACATCGATCAAGGCACGACCACCTTCACGGGCCACCGCCGAGTCGCGCGCCCAACGCTCGAAATGCACCGGGTGTTCCGGCACCCGGGCCCGGTTGTTGTACTCGCGCTCGAGCCATTCGGCGTCGTAGGGGGCTGTGGTCTTCATCGCGCGCATTGTGTCATGGGGTTTTTGCCAAGAATGTGACCCATTGCCATGCCGGGCACGTATCCTGCCGGCACCCTTTCATCCCCATCCCCAGGCCCGCACGTGAACACCGACACCACCAGCACCCCACCCCTGCCCACCCGCATCGCCGTGCTCGGCATCGGCATGATGGGCTTTCCCATGGCGCGCCGCCTCTGCGAAGCCGGCTGCCAGGTCAGCGTGTGGAACCGCTCGCGCGCCAAGGCCGAGCGGCTCCAGCCCTTCGGCGCCACCGTGGCCGACACGCCCGCCGAGGCCGTGGCCCAGGCCGACCTCGTGATCACCCTGCTCGAACACGGCGGCGTGGTGGAGGACGTGCTGCTCCAGCAAGGCACCACCGCCGGCCTGCGGCCCGGCACGCTGGTGGTGGACATGTCGTCCATCCAGCCGCGCCAGGCGCGCGAGCACGCGGCGCGGCTCGCCAGCCAGGGCGTGCGCCACCTCGATGCGCCGGTGTCGGGTGGCACGGTCGGCGCCGAGCAGGGCACGCTGGCCATCATGGCTGGCGGCGAGGCGGCCGACTTCGAGCGCGCGCTGCCGGCGTTCGAACTGCTGGGCAAGGCCGTGCACGTGGGGCCGCACGGCGCGGGCCAGCTCGCCAAACTGGCCAACCAGATGATCGTGGGCATCACCATCGGCGCGGTGGCCGAGGCCCTGCTGCTGTGCGAGAAAGGCGGCGCCGACATGGGCAAGGTCCGGCAGGCCATCAGCGGCGGCTTCGCCGACAGCCGCATCCTGCAGGTGCACGGCCAGCGCATGGTGGAACGCGACTTCACCAAGCGCGCCGCGATCGCGGTGCAGTTGAAGGACATGCGCAACGCGCTGGCCACGGCCGCAGAGATCGGCTTCGAGGCGCCGATCACCGGCCTGTTCGAGCAGCTCTACGCCCAGGCCGGGAACCACGGCCTGGCCGACATGGACCACGCCGCGCTGTTCGTCGAATTGGCTCGCCGCAATGGCATGAACTGAGCGTTCTTGCTACCATTTCGGCCTCTGGGGACGTAGCTCAGCTGGGAGAGCGTCGCGTTCGCAATGCGAAGGTCGGGAGTTCGATCCTCCTCGTCTCCACCACCCTCCTCTGGCCGCCTGGTTCCGTCATCGCGTCGCTGTTCAGGCTTCCAGAAAAAACTGGCTCGGTGTCTGCCCGAAGTGCTTGCGGAACATGGCCGCGAAGGCGCTCGGGCTCTCGTAGCCGAGCGCGAGCGCCACGTCGATGACCTTCTCGCCGGTGGCCAGCTGCTCCAGCGCGCGCAGCAGCCGCGCCTGCTGTCGCCACTGGGCGAAGGTCATGCCGGTGTCCTTGATGAAGAGACGCTGGATGGTCTTCACGTCGATGGCCAGGCGCCGTGCCCAGTCGGCCATGGTGGACGGGTCGTCCGGCCGGCGTTGCAGCACCGCGGCGATCTGAAGCAGCCGGGGGTCGGTGGGCATCTGCAGGTACAGGGGCAGCACCGGCAGGGCCCGCAGCTCGTCGAGGATGAGGCGCATCAGGCGGCCGTCGCGCGTGCCTGGCGCGTAGGGTTGCGGCACGTCCATGGCGGCGCGGATCAGCTCGCGCAGCAGCGGCGAGATGGCGACGGCCTGCGTCCTGTCCATCAACCGGGGCGCGGCCTTCGGCGCCACCATGAGGCTGCGCATGTGCACCTCGCCGACGCAGCGGATCTCGTGCGTCATGCCCCTCTGCATCCAGATCGCGCGCGTGGGCGGCACCACCCAGCGGCCGGCCTCCGCCTGCACCACCATGACGCCGCGCACGGCATAGATCAGCTGGTGCTTGGCGTGTGCGTGCGGTTCGATGTGCCAGCCCGAGGGGTAGTCGGTCGAGCGCGCGAAGATGGGTGAGTTCTGCGCGTCGATCGCGTCCAGCACGTCGGAAAGGGCCGGGGGCCGGGGTGAGATGGCCATGTCGCTTTTGAGATGGTTGTTGGTCATTCAGCGCGAGACAGGCGTTGCCGCCTCCACCACAATTCTGACAGGCCCTTCCTGCCTGATCCTCTGCCGGACCTTCATTTCATTCACGTATGCCAACGCACCCCGCCCTCGCCTCCAGCCCTGCCCGAAATTCCATGGCCACGCAGTGGCTGCTGAACATCGGTCACGCGATCGACCACATGTTCCTGCTGATTTTTGCCACCGCCGTGACGACGATCGCGCACGAGTTCGGCGTGGCGCGCTGGGAGGACCTGATGCCGTACAGCGTGGCGGCCTTCTTTTTCTTCGGCGTGGGCTCGCTGCCCTCGGGCAAGCTGGGCGACCAGTGGGGCCGCCGCCGCATGATGCTGGTGTTCTTCTTCGGCATGGGTGGCGCGGCCCTGCTGGTGAGCGCGACGCAGACGCCACTGCAGATGGCGCTGGCGCTGGCGCTGCTGGGCTGTTTCGCGTCGATCTACCACCCGGTGGGCATTCCCATGCTGGTGCAGGGCGCGCCGCGCCCGGGCTGGACCATCGGCATCAACGGCCTGGTGGGCAACCTGGGCGTGGCCGTGGCGGCGGTCGCCACCGGCTTCCTGGTGAAGTACTTCGGCTGGCGCATGGCATTCGCAGTCCCGGGCGCCCTGTGCCTGCTGTTCGGCGTGGCCTTCGCGCTGCTCGCCACGCGCGAACAGGCCGCGCCCGCGAAGAAGAAGTCCGCCACCACCGTGGCGCCGGCCGATGTGTCCATGGCCAGGCTCTTCCTGGTGATGACCATCGCCGCCACCAGCGGCAGCCTGTTGTTCAACTTCTCGACCAACAGCAACTACGAGCTGCTGAGCGATCGCCTGCAGGCCCTTCTTCAGGACCCGGCGCAGATCGGCCTGCTGCTCGCCGCGATCTACGCGGTGGCCTCGTTCACGCAGTTGCTCGTGGGGCACCTGATCGACCGGGTGGCGCTCAAGTCGCTGTACATGAGCATCATCGCGGCGCAGGCCGTGCTGCTGGGCTTGTCGATGGTGCTGGACGGCTGGGCCTTCTACGCCGTGCAGTTCCTCTTCATGGCGACGATCTTCGGCGCCATCCCGTTCACCGACGCGATGATCGTGCGCTTCGTCGACGACAGCCTGCGCTCCCGCGTCTCGGGCATGCGCCTGGCGGTGTCGCTGGGCGCGAGTTCGCTGGCGGTGTGGCTGATCGGTCCGGTGGTCAAGCAGGCCGGCTTCACCGCCCTGCTCGGTGTGATGGCGGCCACCTCGGTGATCACGCTGCTGATCTTGAGCCAGCTGCCGTCCACGCCCGCCCCCACGAGCACGGGTCACGCGCCTTGATGGAGAGAGAGTGCCTCAGCCCTGTTGCACGTCCAGCGCGCCCTCGATGCCCTGCTTGCGCAGCACCGCGCGCTGCACCTTGCCGGTGGCGGTCTTGGGCAGGGCCTCCACGAACTTGACGAAGCGCGGCTTGGCAAAGCGCGGCAGTTGCCCGCTGGCGATGCGCAGGATCTCCGCACCGTCCAGCGTGGCGCCCGCCTTGGGCACGAGCGCGAGCATGACCTCGTCTTCGCCACCCGGCACGTCCGAGGGCACGGCGTAGGCGGCCACTTCCTCGATGCCCGGCAGCGCGGCCACAACCTCTTCCACTTCGGTGGCCGAGATGTTCTCGCCGCGCCGGCGGATGCAGTCCTTGATGCGGTCCACGAAGGTGACCAGGCCGTCTTCCCGCATGGTGCCGGCGTCGCCGGTGTGGAACCAGAGGTTGCGCCAGGCCTCCACGGTCTTGGCCGGGGCATTGAAGTAGCCGGCCATGAAGCCGAAGGGCACCTTGGGGCGCACGAGGATCTCGCCCATCTGGCCCGGCGGCAGGGCCTCGTCGGTCTCGGGATCGGCGATGCGCACCTCGAAGTGCTGTTCATGCGTCCAACCCGCCGCACCGGGCACGGAGCGGCCGATGCGGCCCCAGATGGGGATGTTGACCTCGGTCATGCCGAAGCCCGAGACGATGTCTTTCACGCCGAAGCGCTCGCGGAAGGCGGCCTCGTGCTGGGCCAGGTTCGGGGCGGTGAGCACGGCGCGCAGCGAGTGCTCGCGGTCCTGCGCCGAGGGCGGCTGGTGGATGATGAAACCGGCGGTGGCGCCCAGCAGGTTGGTCACGGTGGCACCGTGTTCGCGCACGTCGGCCAGCCAGGCGCTGGCGCTGAAGCGGCGGCGCACGAAGGCGGGGATGCCGGCCAGCAGCGTGGCGCCCAGCTGCATGAGCAGGCCGTTGGCGTGGAACAGCGGCAGGCTGACGTAGTAGCGGTCCTGCGCCGTGAGTTCCACGCACTGGATCGTGCCGATGCCGTAGAGCGCGCAATGCGCGTGGGGCATGAGCACGCCCTTGCTCGGTCCGCTGGTGCCCGAGGTGTACATGATGCAGGCGATGTCTTCGGGCGCGGGGCCGGGGCCGTCCCAGTCGGGCTGCTGGGCCCAGTCCGGCCAGGCGAGCACCTGCCAGCGCTCGGGCAGCCTGGCGCTGGACGGCCCGCCCACCACGATGACGGTGCGCAGGTCGGGCACCTCGTCGGCGATGTCGGCGAGCGCGCCGAGCAGCTCGGCATCGACCACCACGCAACCCAGCGCGGAGTCGACGAGCTGGTGCCGCAGGAAAGTGGCGCGCAGCTCGGTGTTGAGGAACACGGTGGTGGCGGCCAGGTGGGCCAGCCCCATCCATGCGGTGGCGAAGTCGCAGCCGTTGAACATGAACACGCCGACGCGGTCGGCGCGCCGCACGCCCAGGCGCTCGAAGAAGCCGGCCGCGCGCAGGCTGTGGGTGTGCGCCTGCCCGAAGCTGAGGCTCGCGCCCTCGCTGTCGGTGAGCCAGGGGGCGTCGGGCGACCGGGTGGCCCGTTCCTTGAGCGCGGCGCTCAGCAGCCAGCGGCGGGGGTTGTGGATCTCGCTGTACATGTTCGGTGGTGTCGGGGGTGGGTCAGGGTGGTGTCGGGAGGTCGAAGGGATGCGTGGTGACCCAGGCCATGTCTTCCGGCCGCACCATGACGGAGAGGCCGTTCCACATGCCTTCGATCTCCGCCTTGGAGAGCCGCGCCTGCGCCTGCCCGATCAGCGCGATCTGCCGCTGCGTGAGCAAACCGAGCAAGGCCTGCCCGTCGGCGGTGAGGTAGTTCTGGCGCACGCGGCGGTCTTCGGTGCTGTAGCGCTGTTCCAGCAGCCCCATGGTGGTGAGCTGGTTGGTGGTGCGCGAGAGGGCCTGGTTGCTGATGCGCAGCAGCGACATCAGCGAGCCCACGGTGATGCCGGGCGTGCGTCCCGCGAAGTGGAGCACGCGGTGGTGGGGACGGCCCAGGCCGTGGTCCATCAGCACCTGGTCGGCGATATCGGCCATCTGCAGGTGCACGAAGAACACCAGTTCCAGCGTGCGCATCGCGGCGCGCTCGGCGTCCAGCCCCGGCGCCTGGGCCTGCGTGTCGGGGGCCGCTTTGGGTGGGCGGGTCCGGCGGGTCTTGGGGGCGGTATCGGCCAGGCTCACGGGTGGGTTTCCTTCCACAGTTGTTGCAACCAGCCTACATGATGCAGCGCCTGGGCGGGCTCGGGTTCGAGGGTGGTCCGCATCAGGCTGTTCCAGCGGTTGAACCAGCCGAACAAGGCCACGATGGAGACGATCTCGATCAGCTCGTCCTCGGCGAAGTGCCAGCGCGCCTCGTCGAACGCCTGGCTGGCATCGCCCACGGGCAGCGTGGCGCCCGCGCTGGCGATGCGCAGGGCCGCGCGTTCGCGTTCGCCGAAGTGCGCGCTGTCGAGGTACTCGGGCAAGGCGGCCAAGGCCGCCCAGCCCACGCCCGCGTGCTGCGCGGCGTGCACCACATGCACGGCGCTGTAGGCGCAGCGCGCGCCCCGGCAGGCTTCGGCCCCCAGCAGAAAGCGCAGGCCGGGCTCGATCAACCCATCGCCGCGCAGCGTGGTCTGCACCAAGCCCAGCACCGCCGGCAGCACGCCGGGCTTGCGCGCCATGGTGAGCAGGGCGTGGGGCCGGTAGCCGACGAAGTTCACCAGGTCTTCGAGCTGCGGGTTCTGCGAGCGGGGATCGTCGGCGGCCAGCGGGGCGGCGCGCGCGGTGTTCGGCAGGTTCATGCGGGGATCTCGTGTTGCAGGCCGGAGAGCATGGCCTCCAGCCGGTCGTCGATCTGGTCGCGGCCGCCGCTCCACACCACGCGCCCGCTGTCGAGCAGGCAGAAGCGTTGCGCGACGCGCCGGGGCACGCGGAAGTTCTGCTCCACCAGCAGCACCGACACACCGGCGCGGCTCACGAACTCGATGGCCGCCACGATCTGCTCGATGATGACGGGCGCGAGCCCTTCGGTGGGCTCGTCCAGCAGCAGGTAACGCGGGTTGGTGAGCAGCGCGCGGCCAATGGCCAGCATCTGCTGCTCGCCGCCGGACAGCGACGTGCCCTGCGCCAGCCGCCGTTCGCGCAGGCGCGGAAACAGGGCGTACACGCGCTCGATGGTCCAATGCCCGGGCGGATGGCTCAGGCTGGCGAGCAAGAGGTTTTCCTCGGCGCTCAGGCCGCTGATGATGTCCCGGCTGTCGGGCACGAGCGCGATGCCGCGCCGGCTCGAATCGGGCAGCGACAGGCCCGTGATGTCCTGGCCATCGAGCTCGCGCTGCCCCTGCCACAGGGGAATCTGCCCCATCATCGCGCGCAGCGTGGTGGACTTGCCCGCGCCATTGCGGCCCACCAGCGCGAGCACTTCGTTGGGCGCGCAGGCGATGGAGACGCCGTGCAAGGCCTGCGCCTTGCCGTAGAACACGTCGGCGTTCTTCAACTCAAGCATGGGCCACCTCCTGGCGGTTGTCGTCGCCCAGGTAGGCACGCTTCACGCGCGGGTCGGCGCGCACTTCGGCGGGCGTGCCTCGCATGAGCACCTCGCCACCCATCATCACGACGATCTCGTCGGACAGCTTCATGACCACGTCCATGTTGTGTTCCACCAGCAGCACGGTGCGGTGCTCGCGCACGCGTTCGATCAGCTCCAGCGTGGCGGCGATCTCGTGGTGCCCCACACCGGCCAGCGGCTCGTCCAGCAGCAACACGCGCGGGTCGGCCATGAGCGCCAGGCCGAGTTCCACCGCGCGCTGGCGGCCGTGACTGAGCGTGGCCACGGGCCGGTCCAGCACATCGGACAGGCCGACGACGGACGCGACCTCGCGCGCCCGCTCGCCCAGCTCGCCCCACCGGTCCACCGGCCGCCAGAAGGGCTGCAGGCGAAAACGCGGCGGCTGCGCGGCCACGCGCAGGTTCTCGAAGGTGGTCATCTCCTGGAAGATGTTGATGATCTGGAAGCTGCGCCCCAGGCCCCGGCGCGTGCGCGCAGCGACCGAGAGGCGCGTGATGTCATCGCCCCAGAGTTCGATGCGGCCGGACTTGAGCGGCGCGCGGCCACTGATGGCATTGAGCAGCGTGGTCTTGCCCGCGCCGTTGGGGCCGATGAGGCCCACGGTCTTGCCCGTGGGCACGTCCAGCGCCACGTTGTTGAGGGCGACGAAGCCGTCGAACTCGACCGTGATGCCCGAACACGCGATGGCTGGCGCCTGGGTGGGGGTGTTCATCGTTGGCTCCACCAGTGCAATGCGGTACCGGCCAGCCCCTTGCGCAGAAAGAGCGTGCACAGGATGAACACCAGGCCCACCAGGCCGTACCAGTAGTCGGAATAGGCCGCGAGCACTTCGCGCAGCACCTCGAAGAACGCCACGCCGACGATGGGGCCGAGCAGCGTGCCGCTGCCACCGAGCAGTGTCATGATGAGAACGTCGCCCGAGGTTTTCCAGTTCAACATCTGCGGGCCGGTGTACATCATCAACGAGGCCAGCAGGCCGCCGGCGACGCCCGAGAGCGCACCGGAGACGGCCATGGCGGACTGGCGCAGCGACCGCACGCCAAAACCGAGCTGCTCGGCGCGCACCGGGTTCTGCCGCACCGCCTGCCAGGCCTGCCCCAGCGGCGAACGGCGCAGCACCCAGCAAGCCAGCACCACGGCCACGAACACCACGTACACGACCCAGAAGAAGTTGGCGTTGTGGAAGAAGTCGATCTCGCCCCAGGCCGGCCGCGCCACGCCGGGCAGGCCGTCCACCCCGCCGGAGAGACCACGCAGGCGCGTGAGCATGAGGATGGACATGAGCTCGGCCAGCATCAGCGTGAGCAGTGAGAAGAACAGGCCGGTGATGCGGCTGCCGATCAGGCTCACGGCCCAGGCGCAGGCCGCGCCCAGCAGCGCGGCGGCCACCAGACCCAGGCTGAATGGCAGGCCGCCGTGCATCTGCGCCCAGGCCATGCCGTAGGCGCCCATGCCGAAGTAGGCGGCGTGGCCGAAGGAGAGGATGCCCGTGGTGCCGAACACCACGTCGTAAGCCAGCGCGAAGATGGACCACACCATGACCAGGCAGGCGACGAAAAGAATGCCCTCGTCGCGCGTGCCGATGCGCAGTGCCACGAGGATGGCCATGGCCAGCAGGCACAGCCGGATGTCCAGGCGTTCGATACGGCTCATGCGAGTCGCTCCTTCTTGCTGAAAAGGCCCTGCGGCCGCAGCAGCAGCGTGGCGATGAGCACGGCGTAGGTCAGCGTGTCGATCCAGTCGGGCAGGTATTGCTGGCCAAAGGCGCGGGTCATGCCGATCAGCAGCGCGCCCACCATGGCGCCGCGGATGTTGCCCAGGCCTCCGATGATGACCACGATGAAACAGTCCAGGATGATGGTGCCGCCCATCTGCAGCTGGATCGGCAGCATCGGCCCGGCCATGGCGCCGCCCAGGCCGGCGAGCGCCGCGCCCATGGCGAACACCGCCGTGCGCACGCGGTCCACACGCACCCCCAGGGTGGCGGCCATCAAGGGGTGCGTGCTGCACGAACGGATCACCAGCCCGATGCGCGAGCGCTCGATGCCCAGCAGCAGCACGGCCATGGTGGCCGCGCCGACGGCGATGACGAACAGGCGGTAGCGCGAGACGTCCGTGTCGAACAGCGCGACGCTGCCCGACAACCACGGCGGCACCGCGATGCTCTTGCCGCTCAGCCCCCAGGTGGCGCGCACCACTTCTTCCAGCACCAGAATGAGCCCGAAGGTGATGAGCAGCTGGAACTCGTGCGGCGCCGAGTAGATGGGCCGCAGCGTGAGCCGCTCGATCAGCACCCCCACCAGCGCCAGCAGCACCGGCACCAGGGCGATGGCCCACCAGAAACCGGCCCACCACGCGATCTGGAACGCCAGGTAGGCCCCCAGCATGTAGAGCGCGCCGTGCGCGAAGTTGATGATGCGCAGCATGCCGAAGATCAGCGTCAGCCCCGCGGCCAGCAGGAACAGCAGCATGCCGATGCTCAGACCGATGACGAAGGTGGACATGGAGGTTGCTCGCTCGCCGGTGCGGGCCCGCTCATTGGCAGGGCTTGAAGAGGTCCTGCGCGGTGAAGGTTTCGGTGACCCTCATCGTGACGGGTGGCTGGCCCGCGCCACCGGCGACGGCGGTGCCGAACAGGCCCACCTGCTCGGCCTGGTTGTCGCAGGCGCGCATGCGCTTGGCGCCCTCCACCGAGTCGTTGCGCACGCTGTTCCTGAACGCGTCGACCCACTTTTCCTTGTCCCACACGCCGGTGCTCTCGACCACGTCGAGCCACCAGCTCATGCCGTCGTAGGCCTCGCCCGCGTACTGGCTGGGCAGCTCGCCGTATTTCGCGCGGTAGGCGGCCACGAAGCGCTTGTTGCGCGGCGTGTCCTGGGTGAAGTGGTAACGCAGCGTGGAATGCACACCGAGCGCGCCACCAGCGCCGACCGACTGGCCCTGTGTTTCGTCCATCAGCATGGTGCCCATCACCTTCATCTTGCTCGCCAGGCCCACGTCGCCGCCCTGCTTGAGCGAGGTCACGGTGTCGCCGCCCACCACGATGAGCGCCAGGCCGTCGGCGCCGGACTTCATCGCCTTGTCCAGCAGGATCGCGTAGTCCTTGGTGCCGATCGGCGTGAAGTCGATGCCCGCGATCGCGATGCCCTTGCTCTCCATGTCGGCCTTGAGCGAGGCCCACATGTCGCGGCCCACCTGGTAGTCCGACACGATGCCGTAGACCTTCTTCACGCCCTGGCGCTTGGCGAACTCGCCGATCATGCGGTTCTCCATGGCCACGGTGTTGGAGGTGCGGAAGGCGTAGCGCGTCTTGTCGGCACCGGTGATGCGGTCGTCCGCCGAGAGCGTGATGATCTGCGGCACCTTGCGCTGCTCGGTGAGTTTCATGATCGCCAGCGTGGAGCCCGAACTCACCTCGCCGAACAGGGTGTGCGTGTCGCGCGCCAGGACGCGCGTGGTCTTCTGCACCGCCACCTGGGTGGACGTCTCGGTGTCTTCCCACACCGCCTCGATGGGCTTGCCCAGCACGCGGTTGTTGCGCTCCTCGAAGGCGATGGTGGCGCCTCGGCGCATGTTCTCTCCCACGATGCCCCAGGCGCCGCTGAGCGGCACGATGCCTGCGATGCGGAAGGCGTCCTGCGCCAGAGCGGACGCGCCGCCCAGCAGGCAGCCCGCCGCCAGCGTGACCAGGCGCACACGCGATGCGAGTGTTCGATTCATGACTTGTCTCCTGTTTGTGATGCCGTGTTCCGGTTCGACGCGTGTCGATATACCCGATATCGAGATATACCAACATTGTTGTTATATATCCGTTGGTTGGCATAAGCACCGGGGTTTTCCCGGAGCCCGGGTGATGGAGCGCCCGGACCGCCGATTAACATGGCCCTCGCCCCATCCACCTCCCCTCCCCAAGGATTCGCATGGCTTCAGAGACAACTTCCAAGATCGCCCTGGTCACGGGCGCGGGCAGCGGCATCGGCCGCGCCGTGGCGCTCGGCTTGTTGAAGGACGGTTACCACGTCGTGCTCACCGGGCGCCGCCCCGAGCCGCTGGCGGCGGTGGCGCAAGCGGGTGGGCCCAACGCGGTCGCCATCCCCGCCGACGTGCGGGACGAGCACAGCGTGCAGGCGCTGTTCGATCAGATCGAACAGCGCTATGGGCGGCTCGACGTGCTGTTCAACAACGCGGGCGTGAACGCGCCGGCCGTGCCCATGGACGAGCTGCCGGTCGAGCGCTGGAAGGACGTGATCGACACCAACGTGACCGGCGTCTACCTCTGCGCGCGCGCCGCCTTCGGCCTGATGCGCCGGCAGACCCCGCAGGGCGGGCGCATCATCAACAACGGCTCGATCTCGGCCCACGCGCCCCGCCCCTTCAGCTGCCCCTACACGGCGAGCAAGCACGCGGTGCTGGGCCTGACCAAGACCATCGCGCTGGACGGCCGGCCCTACAACATCGTGTGCAGCCAGATCGACATCGGCAACGCGCTGACCGAGCTCTCGGCCCGCATGACGCAGGGCGTGCGCCAGGCCAACGGCACCATGGCCACCGAACCCATGATGGACGTGGCGCACGTGGCCGAGGCCGTGCGCTACATGGCGGGCCTGCCGCTGTCCACCAATGTGCTCAACATGACGGTGATGGCCAGCCAGATGCCTTTCGTGGGCCGGGGCTGACGGCCCCTTCCTACACACCATACGGACGGCGCCGACACACGCCGCGCGCGGGGCGCGGACACTGGCACCATGCCAGCCCCACTCACCTACGCGCAGGACGACACCCCCGGCTGGACCCGCGTGCGCCGAGGCAAGGGCTTTGCCTATCTGAGCGCCACCGGGCGCGCGATCCGCGACGCCGCGCAGCTGGACCGCATCAAGCGCCTGGCGATTCCACCCGCCTACACCGAGGTGTGGATCTGCCCCAGCGCGCGCGGGCACCTGCAGGCCACGGGGCGCGATGCGCGGGGCCGCAAGCAGTACCGCTACCACGCCGACTGGCAGGCCAGGCGCGAACAGCAGAAGTTCGACCGCATGCGCGAATTCGGCCGCACCCTGCCGCGCATCCGCCGCGCGGTGACGCGCGACCTGCGTGGCCGGGAGTTGACGCTGGACACCGTGGTGGCCGCCATCGTGCGCTTGCTGGACCGCACCGCGCTGCGCGTGGGCAATGAGGCCTATGCGACGGAGAACGGTTCGTTCGGCCTGACCACCCTGCGCAACCGCCATGTGCGCACGCGCGCGGCCAGCCTGGAGATCCGATTCCGCGGCAAGAGCGGCGTGGAGCAGACCGCGCGGCTCACCGACCCGGCCACCGCCCGCATCGTGCAGCGCTGCCAGGACCTGCCAGGGCAACACCTGTTCCAGTACATCGACGACGCCGGGCGGCGCCGCCCGGTGCGCTCACAACACGTCAACCAATACCTGCGGCGCGTGAGCGGCCACGACTTCACGGCCAAGGATTTCCGCACCTGGCACGCCAGCGTGCTCGCGCTGGAGCTGACCGCCGGGCTGGCGCCCTCCGCACCCGGGGACGCGGTGGCGCCCACGCGCGCCACGGTGGTCGAAGTGGTGCGCCAGGTGGCCCGGCAGATCGGCAACACGCAGGCGGTGTGCCGCCGCTTCTACATCCACCCGGCGGTGCTGCAGGCCGTGCTCGACGGCCCGGCGAGGAAAGAAGAGAAAGCCAGCGGCACCACCGAAAGCGCGCTGTTGCGCCTGCTGTCGCGCCGCAAGAAGAAGGCGGCTCAGCCTTCGTCGCCGTCGGCCAGCAAGGCGCGCCAGATCAGCGCCCCGATGGCCGCGCCGACCAGGGGCGCGAGCCAGAACAGCCAGAGTTGATCCAGCGCGATGGCCGGGCCGAACAGCGCCGGGCCGGTGCTGCGCGCCGGGTTGACCGAGGTGTTGGTGACCGGGATCGAGATCAGGTGGATCAGGGTCAGGCACAGGCCGATGGCCAGGCCGCCGAAGCCGGCGGCCGCGCGTTTCGCGGTGGCGCCGAGGATGACGAGCAGGAACACGGCGGTAAGCACCACTTCGGTCAGCAGCGCGGCCGTCATGTCGTAGCCGCCGGGCGAGTGCTCGCCAAAGCCATTGGTCGCGAAACCGCCCACTTCAAAGCCCGGCTTGCCGGTGGCGATGAGGTACAGCACGCCGGCCGCGGCCACGGCACCCAGCACCTGCGAGACCACATAGCCCGGCAGCTCGGCCGCGCGGAAGCGGCCCCCGAGCGCCAGGCCCAGCGAGACCGCCGGATTGAAGTGGCCGCCGGAGATCGGCCCGAAGGCGTAGGCGCCGGTCAGCACCGTCAGGCCGAAAGCCAGGGAGACGCCGACGAAGCCGATGCCGAGCTGCGGAAAGGCCGCCGCCAGCACCGCGCTGCCGCAGCCGCCGAACGTGAGCCAGAACGTGCCGAGGAACTCGGCGGACCATTTTTTCAGGTTGCTGTTTTTCATGCTGCTTGGAGGCGAATCGAGAGGCAGCGAAGATAAGCAGGCGAGAGATCCCGCGCAAGCCGATTAACAATGATTTGACACACACCCGCGCCCGGCGCTCCATCCCGCCCCTTGTTGACTTTTGAAATACCCAGGCATGGCCTTCACGCTGCACCCGTTCTCCGACATCCCGACCGAAGACTGGATGAGTCTCCTGAATCACCCGGACGTGATCCGCCACATGCCACTCGCTGATGGCCATTGGACGCGGGACGCTGCCGCGGACTGGGCCAAGGGCAAAGACGCGCAATGGCTGGAGCGTGGCTATGGGCCGTGGTCCATCCGGGTGGACGGCCAGTTTGCAGGCTGGGGCGGTTTTCAGCGCGAAGGCGATGAGGCCGACCTCGCGCTGGTTCTGCTGCCGGCCTACTGGGGACACGGTGCCGAGATGTTTCGCGGCTTCATGAACCGCCGGGCGGAACTCGGCATTGGCGCGGTCAGCATCCTGCTGCCGCCAAGTCGTTCTCGAACCCGGGGCCTGGCCAGACTCGGCTTCGCCCCGGATGGCGAACTGACGCACGAAGGCCAGCGCTTTCTGAAATTCCGGGCCTTGGGCTGATGCGGGCCGAAGGCCGGCCGCCGCTGCGGGTCGCTGGGCGTCAGGAGGCCGGTGTCAGGTTGCCGCCCAGCACCTTCCACAGCGCCACGCGGTTGGCCTGTTCGGACTGCCGCAGGGCGATCAAGGCCTGCTGCGCGGCGTACAGGCCGCGTTGCGCGTCGAGCACGGTGAGGTAGTTGTCCACGCCCGAGGTGAAGCGCGCTTCGGAGAGTTCGAAGGCGCGCGCGTTGGCGTCCACCACGGCCTGCTGCGCCGCCAGGCGGGCCTCCCATTGCGCGCGTTCGGCCAGCGCGTCCGAGGCTTCGCGAAACGCGGTCTGGATGGCTTTTTCGTACTGGGCCACCGCGATGTCGCGGTTGGCCTGGGCCACGTCGACCGAGGCGCGCGCGGCGCCGCCGTCGAAGATGGGCCAGCGGATCTGCGGCACGAAGCTCCAGGTGTTGTTGCCGCTGCCGAACAGGTTGTCCAGCTCGCGGCTGCCGGTGCCGATGCTGGTGCTCAGGCTGATGGTGGGGAACAGCGCGGCGCGCGCCGCCGCCACGTTGGCCGACAAGGCCTGCAGGTTGTATTCGGAGGCGCGCACGTCGGGGCGCTCGAGCAGCAAGGACGATGGCAATTCGGCCGGCAGCGCCATCAGCGCGGCGGGCGCGGCCGCCGGCTCGGCACGCAGGGTCTCGGCGGTGGGCAGCCATTCGCGGCGCAGGCCGCTGCCCACCAGGGCTTCGAGGGCGTTGCGGTCCTTGGCGACCTGGGCCGTGAAGGCGGCCACGTCGCCGCGCGCGGTTTCCACGGTGATGCGGTTCTGCGCCAGCACCAGGCCCGAGGTGCCCCCCAGCTGGTGGATGCGCTCGGTGAGCTGGTAGGCCTTTTCGCGGCCGGCCAGGGTGTCGCGCGCCAGGGTCAGGCGGGCTTCGTTGGCGGCCAGGTTGAGCCAGGCGTTGGTGACGTCGGCCACCAGCGTGATGCGCACGTTGCGCTGGTTTTCCTCCGACTGCAGGAACTGCTGCAGCGCCGCTTCGTTGAGGTTGCGCACGCGGCCCCAGAAATCGAGTTCGAAGCTGGTGATGGCGAGCTGCGCGGTGTACTGCGTGGAGGTGGTGGACTGGCCATTGCTGGCGAGGTCGGCTGCGGTGCGGCTGCGGCTGCCCTGCGCGGTGGCGGCCACGGTGGGCAGCTGGGCCGCGCTGGTGATGCCGTACTGCGCGCGGGCGCGCTCGATGTTGGACAGGGCCACGCGCAGGTCGCGGTTGTGGGTGAGCGCCTGCGCGATCGACTGGCGCAGGCCCGGGTGCTGCACCCAGGCCAGGCGCTGCGAGGTCTGCACGGCGGCGGCGCTGGCGTCCACCACGGCCAGCGGCTGGCCCAGCGTGGGGGCGACCACGCCTTGCACGTCGGGCTTGGCCGGGGGTTGCACGGCACAACCGGCCAGCAACAGAAGCAGCGCGCCGACGGTGGCGGCCCGCTGGAAGGGGGGTTTCGTCATGGGGTGCATCACGCATCTCCTCCTTGGTGCGACAGCGCGGGCGTGGCCAGGGGCGGCACGGCGGCGGCGGCCTTCGCGCGCCTGCGCTGCACCCAGCTGCGCACCAGCAGGAAGAACACGGGCACGAAGAACAGGCCCAGCGAGGTGGACAGCACGGTGCCACCGAGCACGGCGGTGCCGATGGCCTGGCGGCTGGCCGCGCCCGGGCCGGTGCCCAGCGCGAGCGGCAGCACGCCGAAGCCGAAGGCCAGCGAGGTCATCAGGATGGGGCGCAGGCGCCGGCGCACCGCCTCCAGCGTGGCGTCGAAGATGCTGCGGCCCTGGTCCTGCAACTGCACCGCGAACTCCACGATCAGGATGGCGTTCTTGGACGCCAGCCCCACGGTGGTCAACAGCCCCACCTGGAAGTACACGTCGTTGGACATGCCCCGGAAGTACGTGGCCAGCAAGGCACCGACGATGCCCAGCGGCACCGCGAGGATGACCGAGAACGGCACGCTCCAGCTTTCATAGAGCGCGGCCAGGCACAGGAACACGAACAGGATGGAGATGGCGTACAGCAGCGGCGCCTGCGCGCCCGACTGGCGCTCCTGCAGGGACGCACCCGTCCATTCGTAGCCGATGCCCACCGGCATCTCGGCCATGATGGATTCGACCGCGCGCATCGCATCGCCCGAGCTCACGCCGGGCGCCGTGTTGGCGATCATCTCCATGGCCGGCGAGCCGTTGTAGCGCAGCAGCTGGGGCGCGCTGCTGGTCCAGGTGGTGGAGGTGAAGGCCGCGAGCGGCACCATCTCGCCGTTGCGGTTGCGCACCGTCCACTTGCCGATGTCCTGCGGCAGCATGCGGTAGGGCGCGTCGCCCTGCACGTAGACGCGCTTGACGCGGCCGTTGTGCACGAAGTCGTTGACGTAGGAACCGCCGACGGCGCTGGAGAGCACGTTGTTGATGTCGTTGGTGGACAGGCCCAGCGCGGCGGCCTTGCGGTCGTCGATCACCACCTTGAGTTCGGAGGTGACGTCGAAGTCGGTGGTGCGCATGTTGGTCAGCGAGGGGTGCTGGCCGGCCAGCTCGACCACGCGGTCCTTGGCCGCCCGCAGCGCCTCGTTGCCCAGGCCGTTGATGTCCTTGAGCATGAAGTTCACACCGGCGTCCGAGCCCAGGCCGCGCACGGCCGGCGGCATGGAGACGAAGATGCGCGCCGCGCGGATGCGCGAGAGGTCGCGCGTGGCCTTGCGCGAGATGGCCTCGGCGCTCTGCTCGGGGTTGGGGCGTTCGTCCCAGGGCTTGAGGCGCACGAAGATGTTGCCCGAGCTCTGGTTGCCGCTGTTGCCCGCGATGGAGTTGACGCGCAGCACGTCGGGCTGGGCGTTGAAGTAGCGGGTGATGTCCTGCAGAACGGTTTCGAGCTGCGCGTCCGACGAGCCGGCCGGCAGCGTCACGCTGGCGGTGATGAAGCCCTGGTCTTCCACCGGCAGGAAGGAGGTGGGCAGCTTCTGGAACAGGAACACCACGCCGCAGACGAGCAGCGCGAACAGCAGCATCACGCGCTTGCTGCGCAGCAGCAGCTGGCGCACCGCGCCCTGGTAGCGGGTGGAGTTGCGGTCGAAGCCGGCGTTGAACCAGCGGAAGAAGCGGTCCACCCAGCCCAGCATGCCTTTGCGAGCGGGCGCGCCCTCGTGCAGGTGCTCGGTGGGTTTGAGGATGGTGGCGCACAGGGCCGGCGTGAGCGAGAGCGCCACCAGCACCGAGAACGCCATGGCCGAGACGATGGCGACCGAGAACTGCCGGTAGATCACGCCCACCGAGCCCGAGAAGAAGGCCATCGGGATGAACACCGCCGAGAGCGTGAGGCCGATGCCCACCAGCGCGGGTGTGATCTCGGCCATGGACTTGATGGTGGCCTCCTTCGCGGGCAGACCCTCCTGGTGCATCACGCGCTCGACGTTTTCCACCACCACGATCGCATCGTCCACCAGCAGGCCGATGGCCAGCACCATGGCGAACATGGTGAGCATGTTGATGGAGTACCCGAGCACCGAGAGCACGCCGAAAGTGCCCAGCAGCACCACCGGCACGGCGATGGCGGGGATCAGCGTGGCGCGCAGGTTCTGCAGGAAGATGAACATCACGATCACCACCAGCACCATGGCCTCGGCCAGGGTGACGGCCACTTCCTTGATGGAGGCGCGCACATAGGGCGTGGTGTCGGAACTGATGACGCCGGTGATGCCGTCGGGGAAGAAGGGCGCGAGTTCGGCCATCTTGGCGTTGACCGCCGTGGCCACGGCCATGGCGTTGGCGCCGTCGGCCAGCACGATGCCCAGGCCGGCGCCGGGCTGGTTGTTCAGGCGGGACTTCACCGTCAGGTTGTCGGCGTCCAGCTCGACGCGGGCCACGTCGCCCACGGTGACGAGCGAACCGTCGGCGGCTGCCTTGAGCACGATGCCGCGGAATTCGTCCACCGTCTTGAGCTTGGTGCGCGCCGTGATGGTGGCGTTGAGCATCTGGTCCTTCACCGCGGGCAGCGCGCCGAGCTGGCCGGCGGAGACCTGGGCGTTCTGCGAGTTCAGCGCCGAGACGATGTCCGAGGGCATCAGCGCGAACTGCTCCAGCTTGCCCGGGTCCATCCAGATGCGCATGGCGTAGCTGGTGCCGAACACGCTCACGTCGCCCACGCCGTCGATGCGCGAGATCACGTCGACCACGTTGCTGGTGATGTAGTCACCGATCGCCACCTGCGTGACCGTGGGGTCGGGCGAGGTGAAGACGTAGGTCATCAGGTTGTCCTGACCGCCCTTGTTCACGAACACGCCCCGGCTCTTCACCGCCTCGGGCAGCCGGTTCATGGCCGTCTGCAGCTTGTTCTGCACCTGCACCTGGGCCACGTCGATGTCGGTGCCGGGGGCGAAGGTCAGCTGCGTGCGCGAGCGGCCGGCGGAGTCGCTGGTCGAGCTCATGTAGAGCACGTTGTCGATGCCCTTGAGCTGCTGCTCGATCACCTGGGTGACGGAGTCGGCCACGGTCTCGGCCGAGGCGCCGGTGTAGATGGTGTTGATCGAGACGCGCGGGGGCGCGATGTCGGGGTACTGCTCCAGCGGCAGGGTGAAGATGGACATGAACCCCGCGAGCATGACCACGATGGACAGCACCCAGGCGAAAACGGGACGGTGAATGAAGAAGTGGGCCATGGTGCTGCGTGTGGAGTCCGGTTTGCTCGAAGGGGGCCGGGCTCACCCGGTCGGGGGTGGCCCGTGGGTCGCGCTCAGGGCTTGGGTGGGGCGGAAGCCGCCGGGATCTGGCCCGCCTGGCCGCCCTGCCCGGCGGGTCCACCCTGCCCGGTGGACGCGGCGGGCTTGTCCTCCACCACGCGGTTGCCTTCCACGCGCATCGCCAGCGGCGTCACGGTCTGGCCGACGCGGGCTTTCTGGAAGCCCTCGACCATCACGCGGTCGCCCGCCTTCAGGCCTTCGAGCACCAGCCACTGGGCGCCCAGGGCCTGGCCCAGCCGGATCGGCCGCTTCTCGATCTTGTTGTCGGCGTTGAGCAGCTGCACGCTGGGCTTGCCCGCCGGGTCGCGCTGCACCGCCTGCTGCGGCAGCACGATGGCGTCGCTGGCCTCGCCGGTGGACAGGCGCGCGCGCACGTACATGCCGGGCATCAGCAGGCGGTCGGGGTTGGGGAACACCGCGCGCAGGGTGATGGCGCCGGTGGTCTGGCTCACGGTGGCGCCGGTGAACTGCAGTTTGCCCGCGTGCGGGTAGCGGCTGCCGTCTTCCAGCGCCAGGCGCACCGGGGCGCCGCCGGCCTCGACCTTGCCGAAGGTGCCGGCCTGCCACTGGCGCCGCAGCTCGAGCAGTTCCGAGCTGGACTGCGTGATGTCCACATGAATGGGGTCGAGCTGGCTGATGGTGGTCAGCGCCTGGGCCTGGTTGGCGGTGACCAGCGAACCGGGCAGCACCGCGGAGAGGTCGATCTGGCCGCCGATGGGGGCCACGATGCGGCTGTACTGCAGGTTGATGCGGGCGTTTTCCAGCGCCGCCTGGGCCACGGCCACGTCGGCGGCCGACTGGGCCACCTGGGCCTGGCTTTCGTCGAACACCTGGCGGCTGATGGCGTCGATCTTCACCAGCTCGGCGTTGCGCTCGGCGTTGGTGCGCGCGGTCTGCGCGGAGGCGCGCGACTTGGCCAGGGCCGCCTCGGCGCTCTTGACGGTGGCTTCCAGCGTGCGCGCGTCGATCTGGTACAGCGGCTGCCCGGCCTTGACCACCGAGCCCTCGGTGAACAGCCGCTTCTGCAGGATGCCCGAGACCTGGGGCCGCACCTCCGCGCTCTGCGAGGCCCGGGTGCGGCCGGCCAGTTCGGTGCTCAGCCCCTGGGCCTGCACCACCACCGTCAGGTAGCCGACGCTGGGAGCGGCCGGGGCGGCGGCGGGCGCCTTCTTGTCACCGCAGGCGGCCAGCGCGAGCACCGCCGCCCCCACCAGGGCCAGGGTCCAGCGCCGTGCGCCGGGGCGCTGTCGAACCGGAGAGGGAGCGGTGGCGGACAGGGCGACGGGGGGCACCCGGCGTGGCTCATCGGATGCAGCGAAGGTCAATGGCATGGAAGTCGGGACGGGCTGTGGGGTGGAGACGCGGTGGGGCAAGCGGCGGTTGCGACCGCAACATGCCATTGTGCGCATGCAAACATGTCTGGAATGTAAACGCACTCGAAGCGCTCCAAAAAAGTCCGGTTCCGAGAAAAACCGCAAAAACGTCAAACCCCTTTGCGGCAGATTCTTCCGCCGGCCGGCACCGGTTCCCCGGCGGTCCGTTGGCACGCGCCCTGCCCCGCAAGGATTCGCCGAATCCTTTCAACCCCCACCGGGAGCACGCCCATGGCCAGCAGCCGCACACTCGAAAAACAGGCATCCATCCATGCAGAGCAGGACCGCCGCGACCAGCGCAAGAAACGCGCCCCCGCCGCGAAGAAGCGCCCGCCCCAGACCGGTGCGCGGGCCCAGCCCACGAAAATGCCCGAACAGCACCTCGATGCGGACGACCAGGAGTCTGATCTGGAACTTCGCCCTCGGTTCCTGGCGCCCGACTACCTGGGCAGCCAGAAGCTGCAGGGACAGGCGGCGCTGATCACCGGCGGCGACTCCGGCATCGGCCGGGCGGTGGCGGTGCTTTTCGCGCGCGAGGGCGCCGACGTGGCGATCGCCTACCTCTCGTCCTCGGAAGACGCCGAGGAAACCCGGCGCCATGTGGAGGAAGAAGGCCGGCAATGCCTGGTGCTGCAGGGCGACGTGAAGGACCCGGCCTGGTGCGAGGCAGCGGTGAACGAAACCGTGAAGGCTTTCGGCAGGCTGGACATCCTGGTGAACAACGCGGCGTTCCAGAAGCACGCCGAATCCATCGAGGACATCGACGACGAGCGGCTGAAGGAAACCTGGGACACCAACCTGGGCGGCTACTTCCGCATGACACGCGCCGCCCTGCCCCACCTGAAGGAAGGCGCCTGCATCATCAACACCGGCTCGGTCACCGGGCTGCGCGGCAGCGCCCACCTGCTGGACTACGCCGCCACCAAAGGGGCCATCCACGCCTTCACCAAGTCGCTGGCGAGCAACCTGCTGCCGCGCGGCATCCGGGTCAACGCCGTCGCGCCCGGCCCGGTCTGGACCCCGCTCAACCCGCGCGATCAGCCGGCCGGGAAAGTGAAGGATTTCGGGGAAAAGACCGACTTCCAGCGCGCCGCCCAGCCCGAGGAGCTTTCGCCGGCCTACGTCTTTCTGGCCTCGCCCTGCTGCTCGGGCTACATCACCGGCGTGGTCCTGCCCGTCACCGGCAGCGTGGACGCGATCTGAGCGCGGCCGTCAGGGTGGGGCGGCCACCGGCGCTTCGGCGACGACCAGCTCTTCCCGGCGCTGGTCGATCTCGCCCTCCAGCCGCGCCCAGTCCAAGGCCCTGCTGTCCAGCCCGGGAAAGAGATGGGCCTCTTCCCATTTCATGTGCCCAAGCGCGCGCAGGCACAGGTCCGTGAACCGCTGGGCATGCTGGTCGTCGTCGGGCTTGAGCGTGCGCAAGGGATTGATCTGCGCGTGCAGTTCGGCGTGCTCGCGCTCGGCCGCCGCCAACAGCCCTGCGTCCGCCACGGCGGCTTCGCGCAGCGCGGGGTACAGCAGCCCCTGCTCCAGGGCGGCATGCACGGTCAGTTCGTCCAGCACGTGAGCCACCAGGGCGCCGCGCTCCAGGGCGGCCGTCTGCGGATCCAGCTCCTGGAACCGGCGGTGGGCCTGTTTCACGCGCAGGTGATCCCCCTTGAGTCCGTCCACGATGTGGCGGCGGGCGGCGTCCGAGATCTCGGCGGGCGTGGCATCGGATCGCATGGGCGTCTCCTTGCGGAAGGGCTTCAAAAAAGCCGGGAGGGGCGTTGGCCTCTCCCGGCTTCAGGCGCCAGCGGCGTCAGCTGTTGTCCTTGTTCTGCTTGCCCGACGGCGGTGACCCGCTCTCGTTCTTGCCCGTGCCGGCGGTCTGCTGGCGGCTGGAACGCCAGGTGGAGAACTCGTCGGAGAACTTCTTGAAGCGGTCCTGGCGCCACTGGTTGTAGTCGTCGTCCAGTGCGCGCATCTGCTCACGGCGCCATTGGCTGTAGTCCGGGTCGAACTGCTGCTCCTGCGGGTCGCCTCGACCGCTGTAGCCGGACTGCGAGCCGCTGTAGCTGCTGCCCATGCCACCGCCGTACCCTCCGGGGCCGGCGTAACCGGCACCCCGGTAGTCGCGGTCCAGGCCGCTGGGCCGGTTGAAGCGCTCGCGCTGCTCCTGGCCGTAGCGGTCGTCGTCGTTGTCGCGCAGCCCGTACTGGCCGTACCGAGGCGCGTCACCGCGGTATGGGCCGGAGCCGCCGGGGCCGTAGCGGTCGTCCTGGTCGCGCTGACCGTACCCGCCCTGGCCGTACGACGTGTCCTCATCGCGGAAACTGCCAAGGTCGCGTTGTTGTTCGCGGCGCCAGTCGCTGCCGCCCTGCCAGGCGTCATCGCGACCCCGACCGTGGTCGCCCTGCGGTTGGCGCGGCGACTCGTACCCGCCGCCTTGCTGGCGGTTTTGCGAGCTGAAAGCCTCTTGCTGGTAACCGCCCCGCTGGCGGTTCCGGTTGTCCTGTTGTGCCATGGGTGTGTCCTTTCAATGATCGGATGCATGAAACGGATGCGGGCGCCGTTCGCCGGCCCTCGGCATCCACGGCTGGTTGGGCAAAACGCGTTCCCGCTGTGGGTGCCGCGACGCGCGCGCCGGCACCGGGCACGCTGTTTGCCCCAGGCGCAGGTCGCCACCCCAAGCCCACGCCACCATGAGCCTGTCCTTCCCCGCCCCACCCGTCCCCGCGCACGTGGCCCATGCCCACGAACTGGTGCGCCGCCTGGGCGAACCCCTGCTCGGCGGCAACCACGCCGAGGTGCTCGGCGATGCGAGGGCGGCGCGCGCCGCGCTCGTGGAGACGCTGATCGGCGCGCGCGACCACATCAACCTGGACGCCGCCCTGCTCGAGGTGGGCGAAGCGCAGGACGGCCTGCTCCATCGGCTGGTGGCGCTGTGCCGGCAGGGCGTGCGTGTGCAGGTGCTGGCCGCCAACCCGCGCCAGGAAGCCGAGCTGGGCCCGCTGCGCCGGGCCGGCGCCACCGTGCGCACACTCGAACGGCCCGGCGGCCTCAGCGGCTGGGTGGCGCAGCGCTTCCAGTCCATGCAGCGGCAGCTGGCGGTGGTGGATGGCCGCACGGCCTGGTGCGGCCCGGGCTCGCCATCCACCGGCGCGGGGGCTCAGGGCCCGCACCTGCGCGTGCGCGGCCCCATCGTCCAGCGCGTGCAGCGGCTCTTCCTGGACGGCTGGAAGACCGCCGAACCCCGCCTGCCCGCGCCGCCGCCGCAGCACTTTCCGCCCATCGCGCTCGCGGGGCGCCAGCGCATGGGCATCGCCACGCGCGCGGGATCGGCGCAGCCCGCCCCGGCCGCCGGCTGCCCGCTCATCGGTGCCGTGGAAACGGCGCGCTTCAGCGTCTTCATCGCCCTGGCGCGGCGCGCGCCCTCGCGCCGGTTGGTGCAGGCCATCGCTGGCGCGGCCGGCCGGGGCGTCAATGTGTCGGTGCTGCTGCAGCACGGCGGCGCGCCCCACGCCTGGCCCTGGCGCGCGAGCTGCGCCGAACTCATGCGGGCCGGCGCCTGGCTGTACCAGGCGGACGGCAGCCAGCCCCTGCCAGCGCACAGCACCGTGGACGGCGTGTGGTCCAGTGTGGCGATCGACGGCGGCTCGGGCTGGCACAGCGGCGACGTGATCGATGCGGCGCAGCTGCTCGTGCTCGATGCGGCGTTCGCGAGCGAACTCGACGACGTCTGCCAGGCGGCCATGGCGCACGCCCTGCTGCTCGATGCCCATTCCCTGGCCGGCCCGGCGCCCTTGCGCCGTTGGTTCGGCCCCACGGCCCCGGCGCGGGCACCGGTGGCCGATCACAGCAGCCTCACGTCGGTCGGCCGCCCCGTCGAAGGGCCGGGCCTGAGTCCTTGACGCCCTGGCGGCCCTGGGCGCCGCCGCGCCGCGCCGCGGCCTCGCTCCAGGCGTAGGCCGGCAGCGCCAGGGCGAGCGGCAGCAGGTAGTAGGCCGCGCGGTAGGCCAGCACCACCGCGAGCACCTCGGTGGCGGGCAACACGCCGCCGAGCGTGGCCACGAACACCGCCTCCAGAACCCCCAGGCCGGCCGGCACGTGCGTGATCACGCCGGCCACGGCGGCCATCAGCAGCGCACCCAGCACGAGGGCGAAATCGACCCGCCCCTCGAACAGCACCCACACGATGGTGCCCATCAGCAGCCAGTTCGCGCCGCCGGCCAGCGCCTGCACCAGGGCCAGGCGGCCGCCGGGCAGCGCCAGTTCGTGCTCGCGCCACTTCAGCGTGCGGGGGCGCGAGACCGCGCACAGCACCAGGTAGGCCAACGCCAGCGCCACCATCGCCGCGCCGAGGGCGCGCAGCACGGTGTCGCCCGGCGCCCACCCACCCGGCAACGTGGGCGGCGACCACAGCAGCACACCCCCGCTCACCCACAGGTAGCCCAGCCAGTTGGTCGTCATGCTCAGCGCGATCACCTTGGCCACCGTGGCCGCGGCCACGCCCCAGCGCGTGTACAGGCGCAGCCGCATCGCGAAGCCGCCCACCAGCGCGCCGAAGTTGAGGTTGAAGGCGTAGCTGATGGCCGCCGTGCCCAGCGTGCGCGGCACCGACAGGCCGTGCCGCGTCAGGTGGCGCCCCACCAGGTCGAAGCCGGCGTAGACCCCGTAGCTCAGCGCCGCGAGGCCGGCCGCCAGCGCCAGCCGCCCCGCCGACAGCTGCCGCAGCGACACCCACACCTGCGGCCAGTCCACCGCGCGGGCCTGCTGCGCCACCAGGGCCAGCACCAGCGCGGCCAGGGCCCACGGCGCGATCCGTTTCGTCCACCGCCAGAGGCGCTGCCGTGCAGGGCTCACGGAAGCACCTTCGTCCTGCGGACCGCGGGGCGAGCTTGCCTGGGGGCGGCCCTGCGCTGCGCTCATGAAGGATCCGGGTCGACGGTCATGGCCACCACGCGCGGCTCGCGCGCCGTGGTCTGCCGGGTCCAGTCCGGGAAGCGCCTCAGCGCGTGGAACACCACCATGCTGCGCACCGCGATCCAGGCCGACCGCAGCCGGCTCGGCGTGGGCAGCTCCACGCGCTGGCAGCAGGTCTGCAGCAGCTCGTCGATGCGCCCGCAGAGGTGGCGCGCGAAGGCCTCGTCGCGCACGATCACGTTGGCCTCCAGGTTCAGGCTCAGGCTGGTGGGGTCGAGGTTGCTGGAACCCACGGTGGCCCAGAGGTTGTCCACCACCGCCACCTTGCCGTGCAGCGGGCGTTCGTTGTACTCGTAGATGTTGATGCCCGCGCGCATCAGGTGGCGGTACAGCAGCTCGCTCGCGCGCTTGACCCACAGCATGTCGGGACGGCCCTGCAGGAAGAGATCCACCTGCACCCCGCGCCGGGCCGCGCGGCGCAGGTCGCGCAGGAAGCGGTAACCGGGGAAGAAATAGGCGTTGGCGATCAGGATGCGGTGGCGCGCGCTGCGGATCGCCGCGCGGTAGTGGCGTTCGATGTCGCTGCGGTGTTCGTTGTTGTCGCGCGTGACGAAAGCGGCGAGCGCGCCTTCACCCGTCACCTCGGCCACGCCTTTGCGGCGCAGGCTCGAGCGCCAGCGCCGCAGCCATTGCCCCCGCGCGGGCTGGGGCGACTCGACGTTGGCGCGGCAGAAGGCCTGGATCTGGCCCACGAGCGGGCCTTCGATCTGCACCGCGTAATCCTGCTTGGAGAGTTCGCCGAACTCCATCAGATGGTCGATGGAGTAGTTGATGCCGCCGACGAAGGCGATCCTGCCATCCACCACCACGATCTTGTGGTGCATGCGGCGCAGCAGGTTGACGCGCGCGCCCAGCACGCGCTGCACCGGCTCGAAGGCGCGCAAGTGCACCCCGGCCTCGAGCAGCGGCTGCGTGAACGAGGCCGGCAGATCCGGCGAGCCCCAGCCGTCCACCAGCACATGCACCTGCGCTCCGCGCCGCGCGGCGCTCAGGAGCGCCTCGTGCAGCTGGCGGCCCACCTTGTCGTCGAACAGGATGAAGGTCTCCAGCAGCACTTCCTTTTCGGCGTTGGCGATCGCCTCGAACACGGGCGGGTAATAGCCTTCGCCGTTCTCCAGCAGCGTGATCCGGTTGCCGGGCACCCAATGCGAGTTCATGGCGCGGTCTCCAGGTGGATTTCAGCGGCCAGCGGTGCGTGGTCGGACAGCCGCGCCCAGGGACGCCGCGGCATGGGAACGGGCAAGGCGCGTGCCACCCCACGCACGTAGATGCGGTCCAGCCGCAGCACCGGAAAGCCCGACGGGAAGCTGCGCGCGTGCTGGCCATGCGCGTGGCGGAACACCTCGCGCAGGCCGCTGGGCGCCAGCAGCCCGTCGGCGCGCAGGCGCCAGTCGTTGAAGTCGCCGGCCACCACCAGCGGCGAGTCCGGCGGCACATAGCGGCTCACGATGTCGCAGATCATGCCCAGCTGCTGGCGCCGGTGCGATTCGCGCAGCCCCAGGTGCGCGCACATCACGTGCATGTCGGGCCCCAGGCCCGGCACATCGAGCACACAGTGCAGCATGCCGCGTGGCTCGAAACCGTTGATCGACAGGTCGTGGTTCTCGCTGTGCAGCACCGGAAAGCGCGACATCACCGCGTTGCCGTGGTCCAGCCCCTCGGCCACGGCGTTGCGGCCGTAGGCGTGCTGCGGCCAGATCTCGTCGGCCAGGAACTCGTACTGCGCGGCGCTGGACCCGTTGCCGCCTTTCACCTCCTGCAGAAAGACGATGTCGCTGCCCATGGCGCGCACCGCTTCCCGCAGCCCGTGCAGCACGGAACGGGTGTTGAAGACGTCATAGCCCTTGTGGATGTTCACGGTGAGTACCTGCATGAGCCATGCTAGGCAGGGCACCGCGCCGCCCTCTGTCAGACAAACGCGCATTCGCGCGCAGGCGGCCACCGCTTCGCACCAAGCCGGGGCGGCGCTGCGGCGCCGAATGCACCTGCCGGCATCGGTTCGCCCTCGTTTTGGTGCACCGCCCCGGCCGAACCCCACGCAAACCGCTGGCACGCTTTCTGCTCACACCCCAAGCGCAAGAAGAGCGATCTGGGGTCCGCCCCGAGACAGCTCGGCACTCAGGTGCACTAGGGTTCCGACCACGAGATGGCTCGTGGTGTCTGGTCCGAGAGTGTGCCGGCCTCATCGCAGGCTCCACGGAGGGACAAAAGCCCGGGAGAACGATCACAGATCGGTTCTTCCTGCGCGTCCCACCAACCCATGGAGTCCTCTGATGAACAGCACCGCCCTCCCTGCATCCCCC